>JAFRAS010000001.1 GCA_017405265.1 Candidatus Saccharimonadota bacterium | reverse complement strand
ACAAGGAACAAACACGACTTACACGAAGGATTACATTGTAGAAGACGAGAGGGACAACAAATACTACATCGTCCGAAAACTCTACATGCGTAACGACGCCGGCACCATCAGTACCGCCTGCTGGATGACGCAGAACCTCGATCTTGACCTCGTGGCGCAATACGAGTCCGGCGATTCTATTGCCGCAATTTACGCCTATAACCGCGAAAACAACACAAAGACGAAGCTCACGACCACGAACACTGACCTTTCCGACTCCTGGACGAACAGCACGAACGTGAACAGCAATATGCTCTACGCCTCGACTGGCGGCACGAATAATCGTTCCCAGAGCTGGACAACATCCTACAAATTCGCGACCTTGGCAAACGGCGCTTCTCCCTCCTTCCCGACTGCGACCTCGAGCGGCAATTCCGTCACGCCGTCCGGAAACGCAAACTCCGGCAACACTCCGGGCATGATTGACTCTGGCGATATTATGTTCGGACCCTTCGACAAGACCATGTCTCAGTCTCTCACTCCTGCCTCTTCCCCAACCTATACCGCTGATATTTGTGAAACACTTGATGATAGATGCTACCAATTCCGAAACGTTAAATACTTTGCGAGCGAAGCCTCCGGCCATGTCATTTCTGACAACGCGGTCGGTAACTATTATAACTGGTACACCGCCACGGCGGGTACAGGTAATTCCAATATAACCACATCGGGCGTGGATGTGGCTGGATCTATCTGTCCCAAGGGCTGGGGGCTTCCAACGGGCTATGACACGAACAATGAGTTCGGACAAGTCATGAGCGCTTATTTCCCGACAAGTGGTGTTACTCACCAAAACGGTACTGTATATACAATAGGAAACAACTATACTGGCTTTACTACTTTGACTACGTTGAAGTCTAATTCTGATAATGTGTTGACGGACTCCCCGCTGGCGTTTACGCGCTCCGATGGTACCGGTAGCACCTCTGGCTCCAGCAGTCAGGGTGTGCGCGTGTTCTATTGGTCGGCTACGTCTCACTCCACGTACGCGTATAGACTGTACTCTAATTCCGGCAGACTGTACCCGGGTACCGACGCCAGCAACCGCGGCAACGCGCGCACCGTGCGCTGTATGTCGCCGGCGCCGTAGCCGTCGCGGTGGCCAGAGGGCGCGTATTCCGCCTCCGGCGGCGCTCCCCCCTTAGACCCCCTGAACCTGGTCGGTCCAACCCCCCTCGAAAGAGGGGGGTTGGCTGTTGAGACAAAATGTGTCCACCGCACTGGGGGGTCTGGGGGGGCGAAGCCCCCCAGACCGGACGACCCCTGTTAACCCCTGGTGATGTGCCCCGGCTCGTCCCCGCGGATGAGGCCGGGTTTCTCGTCCCCGTCCCGCAGATATTCCGCGAAGCGGTCGAGTAACCCCGCCCGGTGAAGATTGTTCACCATGAAGTTGAAGCAGTTGAACTTCTTGAGGTGTCCAATCTGGCAGATGAGTCTCGCCTCGAGTTTCGGCGTGAGGCCGTATTCCCGAATGTCCCAAAGCGTCCGGCGGAAGTTGCCGATGACCCGACCTCCGCCCGTGATGTGGCGCTCGGACACCCGCGCCCCGATGAAGGGCACGCCCTTCCTCGCGTCGTAGATGTGGAATTTTTTCGGGTGAAGCGTGAGACCGCGCTCGAGAAGAAACTTCGAGATTTTCTCTTTGTCTTCGAGCGCCTGTTTCATCTCGCTCTCGTGCACCACGAGGAAGAAATCGTCCACATAGCGCCCGTAGCGGTTCGTGTAGCCGAGTTCGTATTCCACGAAGCGGTCGAGTTCGTCCAGCATAATGTTCGAGAGGAGTTGGCTCGTCACGTTGCCGATGACGATTCCCTGGCCGTATGGTTGCCAGAGCAGGGATTTTTCATAGACAACTTTTTTCCAGGCTTTCAGTCCTCCTCTGAGCGTTACTCCCACCGTCGGGTCGTCCAGGATGGTCTGCGCCCAAAGAAAGGCAAAGAGCTCGTAGCGCGGGTCGTGGGGCGTCGGAAATTGCTTTTTAAGGCCATTTAGAGCCAATTTGAGCAGGTATTCCCGCTTCATGCTCATGAAATAGCCTTTGATGTCGAATTTCAGCACAAACACCCTCTCTCCAGCGAATTCCGGGTCGGTGTAGGCCTGGTGGATTTTGAGTTGGAGCCGCTCAATGCCATAGAGCGTGCCCTTATTCTTCCGGCAGGAATAGGAATCCTCGATGAAGCGCCGGTCCCACCACGGCATCACCGCGTCGATAATTATGTGATGCACGACGCGGTCGCGGAAGGGCGCGGCGAAAATCTCGCGCACCACCGGCACCGAAATCACGAAGGCGACGCTCCGCGACGGCACATAAGTCCGATTTTCAATCGACTCGACGAGGCTCAGAATATTCGTCCCGAGTCCCGTCTCGAACTTATATTCGTCGAAGGTCGTGCGTTTTCCCTTTCTCGCCCCGTAATAGGCGTGCATAGCAATGTTATAAAGATAACTCATGCTATTTTTTCTCCTTTTTAATCTTGCTAATGAGTTTTTGCTTCTCCTCCTCTTTGGCGGTTTTTGCCACGGCGTTTTTGCGCTTTCTTTCGAAGTCCGCGACCGCCTTCGCGCGGTGTCCGCGGAGCGACTCGAAGAGCTTGCTCGCCTCCTCCTCGTATTTCATCATCACGCCCGAGCGGTTCATGACGCCGTCAATCGTGTCGAAAATCGCGTAGCCGTTCATGAGCCGGAGCGAGAGCTCGACGATTTTATCGAACTTTTCCACAACCCACTCAAGGTCTTTTCCGCGACCCTCGAGCGCGAGTTCGATATATTCGTTGTGGAGCTCCATACCGGGCTTCAAGAGGATGTCATAGGCCGGTTTTTTGAGGTAGTCGTTCGCCTTGCACTCTTTTCGATAAATCGTTGCTGCACGGAATACGATATTATTAATCGCCATGAAATCGTGGCCGTTGGTGTAGTCCGTCTCGACTTCGAGGATTTTGTTGAATTTGTCCTTGAGCCCCAGCGCCTCCTTCCGGAGTTTTAAGATGTCCTCGCTTTTCACCTTCGGGATGGCGTAGCAAATGCAGTTTTTAAAATACGACTCTTTCGGACCGTATTTTTTCCAGCCCGCTTTTTCCGCGTCTTTTTCGAGCGAGTCGAGGTTTTTCACCGTGACGACGCCGACCTCGGATTCGTAGTAATCGTCGCGATCGACGAGGAGATTACGTTTAAACTCCGTTTTTTCGCCCATGAGAAAATAGGCGAAAAGCGCCGAGTGGCCGATAGCTTTATAAAAGCCTTTGCCGGAAGGGTAGAAAATGACGAAGTTGTCGTTGACCTTTTCGAGCTCCGTGACTTTCTTTTTTAGTTCGATGATTTCGCTCATCTTTATCTCGCGCTCTTCGCCTTTTTGCGCGGGCGTTTTGGGTTGATATTTTGGGGTGGTCTTGGCTGTTGCCATATTCCTCCTTTTATTGGTTAATATTTTTCGCAACTTCCCGAGATTTGCCGGCTCCTTCGGTGCGTCTCGGGAGAGTTGCAATTTGTATCACGTGGGGGGCTAAGGGGGGAGCGCCGCCGGAGGCGGAATACGCGCCCTCTGGCCACCGCGACGGCTACGGCGCCGGCGACATACAGCGCACGGTGTTCGCGTTGCCGCGGTTGTTGGTGTTGGTACCCGGGTACAGTCTGCCGGAATTAGAGTTCAGTCTATACGCGTTCGTGGAGTGAGACGTAGCCGACCAATAGTTCACGTTCACACCCTGATTGCTGGAGCCAGAGGTGCTATTGGTACCATTGGAGCGCGTAAACGCCAGCGGACCGTAACGACTTGAATAATGGCTAGACTGCCGAAGGTATCAGCTACGAGCAAACCAGAAAGGGGCTGATTACGGAGACTCTCGGGCTGTCACCCGAGGCCTATTTCGGCCTGTCGCGATTTTTGTTGAACATTTTTCATGTCTTTTTTGACGCTTCATGTTTGTTGATTTTTCGCGACGTCGGTCCGAAGATAACTTCCCTAAGCGCGGAGGCATCAGGAAGCCAGCCCCGGACCCCCACTGAAACAACTTCACGCCCTGCTACCCACTTGCTATGTCGTGGGGATTAAGGGCGTGATAGTACTATTATAATGAAAATTCTTGTGTTTTTTTAGAGCGACCAGCAACCGTCGCAAAGACAAAATGCGACTTTAGTGTTATAATATAGCCATGGATAAAAATGAGGTGAAGCACTATCTCTTTGTTGATGATTCTGGCTCCAAAAACTGGGACACGCCTTTTGCACAGGATTTTGTTGATAATCCGCCCGCTCGCACGGACCAAAACCTCGATTTCTGGCGCAAAAACTACTTTGTGCTCGGAGGTTTTCATATCAATACAGAGGCCATGGCTGACTTAGATAGGCTAATTAACGCTAAGAAACAGGAGGTTTTTGGGACTAAATATGTAGAAATCCACTCTACGGCCCTCCGCTCCCCAAAAAACCGTAAGAAAGAATACTTAGATAAGTTCGGAATCACCGAGAATGAACTGCGCGAATTTGTCGAAAACTTCTGGTACCCGCTTTTTGACGAGGGAAAAATGCAACTTATTGCAGTCATCGTCGACAAGCGTTATTATAAAAAGTTCCGTCCGACACGCGGTCCGTTGGAGATAGCAGTAGAAACCCTTTTTGATAGAAATGAGCTTCATCCCAATAAGAATTGTATCGTTATTTTTGATCAGATGGAGGACGAGATTCGTTCTAAAAAGCGCGATCAGGGCAAAGTTTTTCAAATCGCTGGTACTAAAATTGACTTAGGCGATGGTAAATTTGCCAACAAATATCATCACGCCTCGCTCTCTTTTGAAAAATCTGAGAAATCAAATTTTCTTCAGCTCGCTGATATGGTCGCCTACAATGTCTGGCGTCAGTTCGTCGATTATGGTGACGAGTGGGATAACCATTCCAATTTTGGGGAGCACCGCAAATTAAAGACATATTCTTACTTTGAGCGCATATCTAATCAATTTCTGCATAGTAATGACGATAAGCGCGTGAATGGCTATGGAATCATTAAGTTGCCAGACCCGAGGAATAGATTTAAGGGCTGGCACTTGGATGAATACGTAAAAGAATGACCGTCAAAAAACCACCTCAACGAGGTGGATTTTTGAGGTAAGTTCCCATTCGGGTCCCGCCATACGCTGAGAGGACGGCTTAGGTCGTTCGACCAACCTACCGCTTATATTATATCAAAAAATAAATCTAAAAGCAAGCCCGTTTTTCATTCAACTATAGTAGTTCTTCGACGGGCTTGATTAGAGACGGGCGCCAGGAGAGCGGGAAGTCCGTGAGCCCGAAGAGCGTCGCGACCGTCGCGGCGATGTTCGAGAGTCCGGGGTCCGCGAGCCGTGCCGAAACGTAGTGGTTGCGGTTTTTGGTGTTGTCGTAGAACATACAGGGGACCTTGTTCGTCGTGTGCGAAGTTTTCGGCTTTCCGGTTTCGTCAATTAACTCTTCGGCGTTGCCGTGGTCGGCGGTGATAATCATCATTCCGCCGAGCGCGTCCACTTTCTCCGCGAGCCGTCGGAGCGAAATGTCAATCGCCTCGACCGCGACCATGGTCGATTCGATTTCGCCGAAGTGCCCGACCATGTCCCCGCCGGGGTAATTCACGCGAATGAATTGGTATTTTTCCATATTTTCGAGCACCGCGTCGGTGATTTCCGCCGCTTTCATCCAGGGGCGCGTGTTGAAAGGCGCGGAATCCGAGGGGATTTCGATATGCATTTCGCCCGGCGCCGGGTCGTAAGAGTTGCCGTTGAAATAATAAGTAATATGCCCGAATTTGCAGGTCTCGGAAATCGCGAGCTGCGAAATTCCCGCCCGCCCGAGATATTCATTCAAAGTGTGCTCAATTTTCGTCGGCGGAACGAGGGTGCGGAAGGGGACGTGAGTGTCGGAATTGTATTCCATCATCCCAGCGAAACAAACGTCGGGAACGCGTCCGCGGTCGAAATAGGGAAAATCGTGGTAGGTGAAGGCCATGGCGATTTCAATCGCGCGGTCGGCGCGAAAATCGTAATAGATGAATGAGTCGCCGTCCTCGACCCGCCCAACCGGCTCGCCGTTTTGGTCGATGACGAAGGCGGGGAGATACTGGTCCTGGACGCTCGGGTCTTTTTCGCGCAGTACCCGAATCGCGTCTTTCGCCGAGCTAAAACGCTCCGCGGCCTCGCCGTGGACCATCATGTCCCAACCTCTCTTCACTATTCCCCAATCGTTCTCATATCTGTCCGCGACCGCCACCATCCGCCCGGCACCGGAAGCGATTTTATAATCCGCGTCCGGAAACTCGGCGAATAACCGCTCAATTCTTTCGATATATTTCGGCTCGGACTGGGGCGAAACGTCGCGCCCATCAAAAACGCAGTGCAGGCGGATTTTATTAATCCCCTCGGCATTCGCGCGCCTGACCATCATCTCGAGGTGGCGAATATTCGAGTGGACGTTTCCGTCCGAAAAAATTCCCGAAAAATGTAAGGTAGAGTTTTTGTTTTTCACATTCTCGACGCACTCTTTCCAGCCCCGCGACTCCCAGACCTCGCCCGTTTCGAAGGCCTCCTCGACCCGCGCCGCGCTCTGTTTCACGATTTGCCCGGAGCCCAGCGCATTGTGCCCGATTTCGGAGTTCCCCATGTCCCCTTTCATTACCCCGACCGCCTCGCCCGAAGCCGCGAGCGGAATGTCGAGATAATCCGTAAACACTCGATTAAGAAATTCTGTGTGCGCCTTTGCCACGGCGTTTCCCTCGGAACGGGTGCCGAGCCCCACCCCGTCCAACACGACCAAAAGTATCGGCCCACGAAACGACAACTTTTTTTCCATAGTTAAATTATAACACAAAAGGTGATATAATTTTCCTATGAAATTTCCGCATTTTCGTTTTCGGTCCGTTATTTCGATGGCTTCGGCGAAGCTCTCGATTCGCACCGCTGCGGTTCTGCTCGCGACCGGGACGCTCGTGTCCTCGCTTCTCGGGATTTTTCGCGACCGGCTTTTGAACTCACTCTACCTCGACACTTACCCCACCGGCATCGACGCTTACACCGCCGCTTTTACCATTCCCGATTTTATGTTCTTCATCTTAACCTCGGGTGCGCTCGCGGTCTCTTTCATCCCCGTTTTTAATCAACGCCTCGTCGCCGGGAATAAAAAGTCCGCCTGGGAACTCACCTCGTCTTTGCTCAATTTCATGGCGCTCGTGACACTGGTCGCGTCGGTGCTTATCATGATTTTCGCAGACCCCTTGGTGCGCCACGTCGTCGGCCCCGGTCTCGACGAACCGGGCACTATTCTCGCGATTAATATGATGCGCGTAATCGCGATTAACCCGTTTTTGTTCTCGATTACAACCATTCTGACCTCCGTCCAACAGGCCGTCGGGAGATTTGTGTTTTATTCTCTCGCGCCGATTCTCTACAACGTTGGGATTTTGATCGGCATTTCGTGGTTCACGAACGGCATCGACCTCTTCGGCATTCACCTTTTCGACGGCGGAATTATGGGCGTCGCGCTCGGCGTGGTATTCGGCGCCGTGTTACAACTTATCGTCGCGCTCGTCGGTCTTTTCGGGCTCGGCTTCGACTACAATTTCAAGATTTCCTGGAAAAACCAGGGTTTTCGCTCGGTCCTCCGCCTTCTTCCCGCCCGCTCGCTCGACCAGGGTATTGACTACGTCAACAATATCGTCTCGACCAACCTCTCCTCGCGCATGGGCGCCGGGGCGCTCCGCTCTTTCCAACAGGCCTCCTCGCTCCACGCCATGCCCGTGAACCTCATCGGTGTCGCGATTTCGACCGCCTATTTCCCGAAACTCACCGAAGATATCGCAAAAAATGACGAAAAGGCCTATCGCGCCACTTTTCGCCGAGCCCTGCGCACGATTATCTGGATTACTCTGCCGGTCGTCGTGGTGGCCTTTTTCGGCCGCGGCTACGTCGTGTCCTTCATCAAAAACGGTGGCGACTCGATGATTTCGGGCATTTTCGGCACTTTCATTATCGCAATTCTCGCGCGCTCGATGTTCCACATCGTCTCCCGCAGTTTCTACGCCCGTCAAGACACCCGCACACCTTTCCTCACCTCGGTCATCTCGATTGGTGGAACGATTTTGCTCTCTATTTTGTTTTATAATCTCGGTTTCGGCATCGAAGGCCTCGGCTGGGCTCAGACCATCGGTGCCGTGGTCGAAACGCTGATTTTGATTATTATTCTCGAGGTGCAGACGAAAGGCGCACTTTTAAACCGCACTTTCTTCAAGGCCGCTTTGAAAATGCTCTTCGCCGCCTTTATCGCAAGTTGCGTGTGCTACTCGATGGTGAAATTCTTCCCGCTCCGCCTCGCCGACAACTCTTTCTTCGCCGTCTTCCCGAAGTTCTGCCTCATCACCGCGACCTCTTTCCTCGCCTATCTCATCGCGTCCTATTTCTTGAATCTCGACGAAATCCGCCCCGTCGTTGACCGTGTGAAAAAAGTCCTATTTAAAAACATGAAATAAGTGATATAATATAATATATGGTGAAGAAAAACGCTACATCTGGTGTGTCTGACGCGTCGAAAGACGCTATATCTGGTGTTCCCGCGAAAAAATCGCACAGAAATCTCATTTTTGGCATTATTTTCGTTGCCATCAATATCCTCGTGATTGCCCTCACCGCGGCGAACGAATTTGGCGACTCCTCGAAAGCCGCCGACCTCGCGAGCGTCGAGATGAACTGGTGGATGCTCCTCCCGGCGGTCGGCTGTTTCGTCCTCGCTCTCTGGGCCGAGATTTATAAATACTACATCGTTCTCCGCGACACCACCGGGCGAAAAGATTGGAAACTCGCGCGAAACACCGTCATCCTCGGGCGCTACTACGACAACTTGACCCCCGCCGCGATTGGTGGCCAGCCTTTCCAGATTTATTACATGAACAAGTCCGGCGTGAAAAACGGCTACGGCACCACCACTCCGCTCGTCGGAATGATTTCGGATCAAATCGGCTTTATGATTCTCGGCTTTTTCGGGATTGTGATTGGCTCGTTTTTAATTTCAAACACTTCTATCGTCGCCGCCGGGACACTTTCTTTGATGTTTTATGGCATCATTCCGACCGTGATTATTCTCTCAACTTTCTTCCCGAAAATCATCACCGAAATCGCGACCGCGCTGATTAAATTCCTCGCAAAAATCCACATTGTGAAGGACCCAGAAAAGGTGATAAAAAAGGCCACCGAATCTCTCCACACTTACGCCGGTTGCATAAAAAAGACCCTGAAAGTCCGCGGACTGTTTTTAAAAACCCTGCTTCTCTCGCTCGTTTATTACGGCGCCTTCGCCGCCATTCCGTTTTTCGTCCTCACGGCCTTCGGCGGGCAAGTCGGCTTTTTCGCCTCGGTCGCAACGACGATTGCCGTGACCGCCGCGGTCTATTTCGTCCCGACGCCCGGTAACGCCGGCGCCGCCGAGTCCGTATTCTACCTCGTTTTCTCCGGCATCTCTTCGGGCTACGTTTTCTGGGCTATGCTCGTCTGGCGTCTGTTTACTTATTATGGTTTCTTGGCGCTCGGTGGCATTTTGCAACTTTCGCTTTTCCGGAAAAAAGACCCCGCCGTCTCCGGCTGGAGCAAGGGCGTGAAAAATGTCGAGAAAAAAATCGACGAACGCCCGAAAAAAGTGAAGAAAAAAGATGCTTAAGATTTTTTTGCACTACCTAAAGCCCTATTTCTGGCAGGCTGTCCTGCTCGTCGTTTTAATCGGCGCGCAGGCTTTCGCGACGATTGAACTTCCGACCTTAATGGCGGAAATCGTCGAAAACGGCATTGAAAAAAATAACATGGATTTCGTTTTCGCCACTTCGGCAAAAATGCTCGCGTTTACGCTTTTTGGCTCCGTCTGCGCCGTCGCGTCGGGGCTACTTTCCGCGCGTATCGGCACCGCTTTTTCGCGTGACCTTCGGCTCGACTTGTTTGAAAAAATCCTGACTTTTTCGACCGACGAAATCGACAAGTTCTCCACCGCCTCGCTCATCACTCGGACGACGAACGACGTCTCCCACCTCCAAGAAACCGCGATGATGTGCCTTTCGATGTTGCTTCGGGCGCCGCTGATGTGCGTCGGTGCCGTAGTCGCGGCTATTCGTCTCGCCCCGAACATGACCTGGATTATCGTGCTCGGCGTGGTTGCGATTTTGGTCGGTGTGGCGGTCGTCTTGGGACTGGCGCTGCCAAAATTCAAACTTTTCCAAAAAATGATTGACAAGATTACGCTCTTGACTCGCGAGAACTTGACCGGTCTCCGCGTCATCCGTGCCTTCAACAACGAAAAAGTCGAAGAGAGAAAATTCGACTCTGGAAACCGCGAGCTCTTGCATCTCGACGTTTCGATTGGTCGGATTTTTTCGGTCGAGTCGCCACTTATTTCGCTCGTGATGAACGGGATTTGTCTGCTTTGTATCTGGATTGGCGTCTCGCTCGCCGAGGCCGACGCGAGTTATATCGCGACCATGATGGCGTTTATGCAATACGCCATGCACGTCATTATGTCGGTTTTGATTTTGACCGTGGTGCTTGTGATGATTCCGCGCGCGTCGGTCTCCGCTGGGCGCGTGAATGAGATTTTGCGTCACACGCCGAAGATAAAATGGAAAAAAGAAACAAATCGCGAAGACGAGACGAAAACTCCCGAAGTCGAGTTTAAAAACGTCTCGTTTTGTTATCCAAACGCGCCGGAAAATATTCTGACCGACATTTCGTTTCGGGCTCGCGTCGGCGAAACTGTCGCTTTTGTCGGCTCGACTGGCTCCGGAAAGTCCACGCTCGTGAACCTCATCCCGCGCTTCTTCGACGCGACCGCGGGCGAGATTTTGGTTGACGGGATTAACGTGAAAGATTACAAAAAAGAAGATTTAATGCAAAAAATCGGCTACGTCGCCCAGAAAGGCGTGCTTTTCTCAGGCACAGTCCGCTCGAATATTGAATTCGGCTCCGGCGCGCTCGAAAAATCCGCGCTCGACAAGGTCGCGAACCTCTCCCAGTCCGCCGAATTTATCGAGAAACTTCCGAAAGGCTTCGCCTCTCCGATTGCGCAGGGCGGCACGAACGTTTCCGGTGGTCAAAAACAGCGCCTCTCCATCGCCCGCGCCCTGGCGAAAAACCCCGAAATCCTCATTTTCGACGACTCCTTCTCTGCGCTCGACATGAAAACCGACAAAAAACTCCGAAAGGCTCTTGAGCCCGAAAAGCCGAAAATCATCACTCTCGTCGTTGCGCAACGCATCTCGACCGTGAAGGATGCGGACCAAATCCTCGTCCTCGAAAACGGGAAAGTCGTCGGCCACGGGAAGCATTACCACCTTCTCAAAACCTCGAAAGTTTACCGCGAAATCGTCGCCTCGCAGTTCTCCGAAAAAGAATTCGAAAGCGAGCTAAAAATCGCCGAAAAGGAGGGAAGTCATGCCTGAGATGAAAAAAATCGCGAAACCGAAGAATTTCAAAAAGACCCTGAAAATCGTGCTGATTTCTTTGAAAAAATGGCGAGTTCTGCTCATTCTTTCGCTCATTTTCGCGGTCATTAGCGTCGTGCTTTCGGTTGCCATGCCGAAGCTCCTCGGCGAAATCACTACTGAAGCCGTCGCGAGCCTCGGCGCCACCGGAAAAATCGACTTCGAACCACTCAGTAAAATCGCGCTCGCGCTCATTATTCTTTACATTATTTCCGCCGTTTTCGCCTATTTCGAAAACTACATCTGCACCCTCGTCGCCGCGAGATACTCCGCCGAACTTCGGCGCCGACTTATCGAAAAAATCGCGCGTCTTCCCATCAGCTATTTCGACACGCATAAACACGGCGACCTCCTTTCGATTATGAGTAACGACATCGACGCGCTTGCCTCGTCGCTTCGCGACAACCTCACGACCTCGATTAGCTCCCTCACGACCGTTGTCGGCATCCTCATCATGATGATTTCGATTTCTCTCCCAATGTCGCTAATTTCCGTCGCAATTGTGCCCGTGTCGCTCTTTTTCGTCGGCAAAATCGCAAAAAAGGCCCAAGATTATTTCGTGAAACAGCGAAAAACTCTCGGCGCCCTGAACTCGGAAATTGAAGAAGATTATTCTGGCCAACTCATCATAAAATCGAATTCTTACGAGCCGACCGCGACCGCGAATTTTTCGAAAGTAAACAACGAATATTACGAAACCGCCTGGAAGGCGCAATTCTTCTCCTCGATAGCTTTCCCGATTACGCACCTTTTCACGAATTTTGGCTACGCCGCGACCTGTCTCCTCGGCGGTTACCTCGCGATTCGGGGTGAGCTTCGTCTCGGCGATTTTCAGGCTTTCATCCAATACGTCAACCAATTCAACCGCCCGATTAACGAAGTCGCCCAGATTTTCCCCGCCATCCAACAAACTCTCGCCGCCGCGGAGCGCGTGTTCGACTTCCTGAACGCACCCGAAGAAGAGCCCGATCCCGCGCAACCGAAGGCGCTAAAAAGCGTGAAAGGCGAAGTCGAATTCCACGACGTCTCCTTCTCCTACGACCCGGAAAAACCGATTATAAAGCACTTTTCGGCGAAAATCCCCGCCGGGAGCAACGTTGCCATCGTCGGCCCGACGGGCGCCGGGAAAACCACCATTATCAACCTCCTTATGCGTTTTTACGACCCGACCGAAGGCTACATCACCATCGACGGCGTCCCGACCCGTGAGATGAAGCGGGGCGACGTCCGCGACCTCTTCGGGATGGTTCTGCAAGATACCTGGCTCTTCTCCGGCTCGGTCGAGGACAACTTGCGTTACGGAAAAACGAGCGCCACTCTCCCCGAAATTCGCGCCGGTGCCGCCGCTGCCTCGATTGACCACATTATCGAATCTTTCCCCGCGGGGTATAAAACCGAGATTTCCGAAGATTCCGACAACGTTTCCGCCGGCGAAAAGCAGCTTTTGACTATCGCCCGCGTAATGGTGGCGAACCCGCCGATGATAATTTTAGACGAGGCGACGAGCAACGTCGATACTCGCACCGAGCGCCAGATTCAGACCGCCTTCGAGAAACTAACCCACGGCCGCACTTCTTTCGTGATTGCACACCGCCTCTCGACCATCCGAAATTCCGACCTCATTCTCGTAATGAAGGACGGCAACATCGTCGAACAGGGTCGCCACGACGACTTGCTCAAAAAGAACGGTTTTTACGCCGAACTTTATAACTCTCAATTCGCCGAAGAATAGCCCAGAGTGATATAATAAAACCATGAGCGATAAAAAGTTAGCGCTGGATTTTTCGAAGATAAAATATCCAGAGACTAACAAAATCGACATCCGCCACCGAAAGCGAGAGGTCTATAAAGAAGAGCTGAAAAACGACCACTTTATCTTTTTCTATGCCTCGGGCGGAGAATATTGGCGCGCGATTATGAATTCCGCTGTTTTCATCAACTGCGTCCTGCGCAAAAAGGTCAAAAATTTCAACCACCTCCTCCGTCCCGACGACGACAACCACTCCGCCTCGAAATACGGCGCCGTCGCGATTAAAAATCTCGAAAGTTTCGCGCGGGAAGCCGCGGTGGCGGGCTTCGTCCCCTCGCCACCGAAATCGCCAGCCTTCATCGCTTTTTACACGAAAACCAAGTTTTCGCCCGACGAAGTCAGGGAATACCAAAACATCACCCTCACCCAAATCGAGGACATTAACAAAATCGCCACGGTCGATACTAACTGCACCGACGCGGAAGTATATAACAACATCAACCTCCTCTTCAGTCACGTCGTGAAACTCGCCGCCACTTTCGAGAAGGACCCGACAAAATGCCTGCTTATTGGCGACGCCGTGAAGCGGACCGTGAACCTCCGCAATTTATACACCAACATCGCGCGAGACGGCACATCTGAGCTTTATTGGGCGATTTGGCAATACGAAGAACTGGAACACGAGCTCCGCTGGCTCGCGGACTGGATTACCGGCATCCCCTCGGCGAACCGCGTGTTCGAACTCAGCCGGCGCGAACGCGAAATTCGCGACTGTCTCTCGAACATTCGCAAAAAGACCGACAAAATGCGCGAGGAGCTCGGCGCAAAATATATCGACCAAAACTCCGTCGAAAAATTCGACGAACTGATGCGCGAAATTCGCAAGGCAAGGATGACGCGACATGAATAGAAGAGAAAAGAAAGCCTACCTCATGAAACTCGCGACCGAGGCCTATTTCGAGGCGCGAAAGGGCAAGCGCACGACTCTGGACGAATTTCGCTTCGAAGTTGACGAGTCGAAAAACATCAGCGACCTCGTCGATTCGATTTTGGACCGCACCTACCGGCCTTCGTCCTCGGTCGCCTTCGTTATTCGCGAGCCGGTGGTGAGAGAAATCTTCGCCGCGCCCTTCCGCGACCGCGTGGCACACCACATCATCATCCGCCTCGTAATGGACTGGTGGGACCGGCAATTTATTTACGATTCCTATTCCTGCCGAAAGGGCAAGGGAACGCTGGTCGGAATCGAGCGCCTGAAATACCGCATCCATAAAATGAAATGCGACCCGAAACACCGCGGAGAAAAGGTCTTTGTCTTGAAACTCGACATTTTGGGCTATTTCATGTCTCTCCCGCGCGACAAACTGCTCGAAACGGCTTTAAACGGGCTCAAGAAGCAATTTCCGAAAAAGGGATTCGAATACAAACTTTGCAAGTTTCTTTGGACCGAGGTGATTATGAACGACGCGACGAAAGGTGTGCGCATCCGCGGGAGTGTAGAGGACTGGGACGACGTCCCGCCCACGAAGTCGCTTTTTAAACAGCCGAAGGGCCAAGGAATCGTCATCGGCAACGTGACGAGCCAACTTCTCTCGAACATCTATCTCAACGATTTTGATCACTACGTCGTGGGTGAGCTCGGCTACCAGGGGCGCTACGGGCGCTACGTGGACGATTTTTATATTATGTTTTATGAAAGTGAATATAAAAAGGCTCTCTCCGACCTCGAAAAAATCCGCGAGAAACTGGCGAGCAAAGGTCTCATGCTCCACCCGAAAAAACAACATATCTACGACACCAGAAAGGGCGTTCCCTTCATCGGCGCGGTGATTTACGAGAACCATGTGCTCCCGGGAAAGAGGCTGAAACACAACTTTATCGAGGCCTGCCAGAAAGCGGGAAAGAGCAAAAAACTCCGCGCTTGGCGCCCGAAAGAGCCGGGAGAATACCGGCGCGTAGATGACGAGCCCTATCTCATCAAGCGCATCATTTCCGAAATCGGGCATATGTCGCATTTTGATAGTTATAACTTCATCAAGTCCACGCTCGAAAAATATGGGCTGATGGAGGCGCTCGGGAGTTATATTCCGAAAAAACCGGAGAAAAAATCCAAAAAGGCTAAAAAGGCCGAAAAAGCCACCAAAAAAGACCTCGATGGGGCGGTCGAGGTCTCTCCACGGGAAGCTGCACGCAGGAACAAAGACACAAAACCTACACCCCCTGGACGCAACGCAAAGTGAAGCCGTTGCTACGCGTGTTCGAATTCGTGCCCGGGTTCAGGTTGGCCGAGTTGAAGTTCAAGTTGTAGGCATTCGACGACGAGTTCACAGAGGACGACCAGTAGTTGCCTTCAAGGCCAAGGTTGCCTGTGGACGACGAAGCGTTCGAGTTGCCCGCGCGAGGCGCTGAACTCCAGACGCCAGCGAGACCAAAGGAGCCACTTCTCCCAAGAATTCTCCGCCCTCAGGCAGAGCACTGAGCTGTTTTTTAAAATACAGGTTGACTTTTTCGGCACCGCAAGGGTGCCGAAAAAGGCGACTCCGGTTTCCCATGGTTTCTTGATGTCATCCCGAACCGATTCGCGACCGGAAGATGTTCGCGACGTTCGCTGTGGATGACCGAAATTTGTTGGTTGCCCAGACGGGCGTGGGCGAAAAAACCTTATGCTTCGCTACGGTTTTTTCGCCAAAAGTATTCCGGGAAACTGCACGCAAGCACAAAGACACAAAACCTACACCCCCTGGACGCAACGCAAAGTGAAGCCGCTGCTACGCGCGTCCGAACTCGTGCCCGGGTACAGGTTGGCCGAGACGAAGCTCAAGTAGTAGGCATTCGACGACGAGTACACAGAGGACGACCAGTAGTAGCCTCCAAGGCCAAGGCTGCCTGTGGACGACGAAGCGTTCGAGCTGCCCGCGCGAGGCGCACTGACCGGCTCGCTTGTCAGGAATAAGTCAGAATTAGAAGGTAGATAGTTATATGTCCCACTAACACTCACGCCAGAATATCCACTATACCCGTTTAATGCGTATGTTCCCCCACTAACTTTAAACGTTGCCGAAGAGTTCGTCTTTTCGCGTTGGAAGGTGAGACCGTTTTGCGTGAAATACGCCATGGCGAGTTCGCCGAAATCGCCCGAAGTCGAAGCGCCCGAACGTCCCGACGCCAATCTCCAGCCCGCCGGACAAAGCGAATCGGTCATTTTGTCATATTGCGTCGTGTTGTTGCTGTTCCCCATCCCTGCCGTCGCGGCATACCAGTTATAGAAGTTCCCGACGCTCGCTGTCGAAACGAGGTGATTCGCGCCGAAATATCTCGTGTTCGTGAACTGGTCACAGAACTCGTCTTGCGTGTCGGAGCAGTAGTTCCAGGAGCGGGTCCAGTTATTGAGCGAGGAATCCGCGTCCGCGAGCGAGCGAGTCTTATCGAAGGGCCCGTAGAGCAGGACGCCCGGGTCGAGCATTCCTGGGTTGTTATAGGTGCTCGTGTCGGTCGAGAGGTTTTTGTTCGTCGGGGTAATCTTGCTCACGGTCGAGGTGGTTGGATTCGCGGTATAAGTTGTCACCGGAGCGATTTGTTGGAGGTAGTTGTTGCTGTTCCAGTCGCAAGACCGCGCGTTTCCGCAAGTGTTCGTTGCGAAGAGCGATTGCGTGTTCATTACCGTCGCTGTCGTCGCGCCCGTGACAGTCGAGCCCGTCGCGGTTTTTGCAATATTTTTCCAAGCGTGGTCGGAGAGGTTGGTGTTAGTGGTCGTAAGTTTTTGGATGGTGTTATTCTCAGTGTTGTAGGCATACATATCTCCGCCCGTCCCCTCGGAGTCTTTCATCGCGACAATGTCAAGGTCGAGGTTCTGCGTCATCCAGCAGGCGGTACTGATGGTGCCGGCGTCGTTACGCATGTAGAGTTTTCGGACGATGTAGTATTTGTTGTCCCTCTCGTCTTCTACAATGTAATCCTTCGTGTAAGTCGTGTTTGTTCCTTGT
>JAFRAS010000005.1 GCA_017405265.1 Candidatus Saccharimonadota bacterium | reverse complement strand
CGAAACATAGTTTAATCGACTCTATTACCGGGTTTTTGGTGATTTTGAGCGAAAAATATCTCGCGCGAGGGAAGGCGGACCGGGCGAAAGTGGAGCGGGCGACGACGGTGGCGATTGCGGTGATTATTATTGCGACGGGGGCGCACGTGGTGGTCGAGGCGGCGGAGGCGCTGGCCGAGACGGAGGCGCCGGAGTATTCGGTGTGGACATTTTTGGTGCTCGGGATCAGTATCGGGATAAAATGCGCGCTCGCGGTGGTGCTGAAGAGGCGGGGGCGGGAGCAGAAGTCGGAGGTGCTCAGGGCCTCGGGGGCGGAGACGCTGAATGATATGATGATTTCGGTGGCGGTGCTACTGTCTTTGGTGATTTATCTCGCTTTTGGGGTGAACGTGGAGCCGTATGTTTCGCTCGTGATTGCGGTGATTATTATTAAAATTGGGGCGGAGTTTCTGTTTCCGCACCTCAGTCGGCGCCATCATCATCCGCTGGAGAGTAATGCGGACCATGACCATTGTGGGAAGAAGTAGGTTGTTTTTGGCTCGCGCTTGACTTTTTTCAAAAAGTGTGGTATAATTAAGGAGTAGGTGCTTTTTGTGCCTTGAATCTTAAAATTAGGAGGTTTTATTATGACGGTTCAATATGAGGGGCTGCTTCGAGTAATTCAGAACGTTGATGTTGAAGGTGTGGCGAAGATATTCGAGGAGGCCGGGGTAGTGCCAGGCGACGGGCTGACATCTCAAAACAGAGAGGTGGCGGCGGCCGCGCTGGGGTTTGCTTCGGCTATGGAAAGGTGGAATTATGACCCCAGTGACCTGATGGCGAAAGAACTGATTCAGCGTACGGCTGCGGCGGTGGAGCTGTATCCGTTTCTTTGGATGGTGTCGGCCGCGGAAGGAATGACGGTCGGAGATTTCGGGGAGATTCCGAAGGAAATTCGGGTGGCGCTCAAGAAAAACCGGTATAGCGACAAGATTGCGAATGCGATTAATGAGCTGGACAGTATGGCGTTTCTCGCGGTGATTAACCTGCTTTCGGTGGGCGAAGTGCGCGAGGTTGCGACGAAGTTTAATTTGCCGATTATATGGAATATTTATAAGCGGCATCTCGTGCCAGCGTATCTGTTGTTTGCCTATATGGGGATTTGCCTCAGCCGGTCGGCGGAGGAGGAGCGGTTTTTGGAGCGGATTGACGATTACCGGGCGACGCTCGGTGCGCACGACCGCCCGACGGCGCTCGCGAAAATTCTTGAGATGGTAAGCCGGCACGAAGATGATGGTAAGTAAAGCCTCTTTCCCCCTTTAAGGGGGATTTTTATTGGGGCAAATAAGCATAAGCTATGCAAAAATTTTGGATTTTTGAAAAATTTTTGCATTTATGAAAATATTTTGATATAATGGAATTGGACTACACTGGGGACCGAGAACGCCGTCTATGCTTGCCCAGTGGTCCAGAGAAGTGCTCAGCATAGAGGAGCTTCTCTAATGGAAACGCGCACGGGGCGCAAGCTCCTTCCGCAGGTTTCCAGCAAAACTCCGAACGTGGGAGCTTCGACATAGCAGAAGGTAGCTCGAAAGGCGTCCGTACAAACGCCGGCCCGAAAGGGATAGAGCTATTTTTGTTGGGTTGTTGGGGCGAGGTTATTTCAACAAAAAATAGAGAGCAGGGCTCTCGTTTTTCTGGAGCCGCGAACGAGATTTGAACTCGTGACCTCATCCTTACCATGGATGCGCTCTACCAACTGAGCTATCGCGGCGTGATTACATTTTATCACAGTGGGCGAAATTTCGCAATAAAAAAATCCCCCGCGAGTGCGGAGGAAGTTAGGCGGGCGATTTCGGCCCGAGGAGAGAGGAGAGGAAGGCGCCGAGAAGAGTGCCGGCGAGGTTGATGCCGGCGTCGGCGACGACACCGTAGCGACCGGGAACGGAGAGCTGGGCGGCTTCGTCGAGAATGGAGACGAAAACGGCAATGAGCCAGGCGAAAATGAGCGCGGGGCGACGTTTTTGGAAGTTCCAGACGACGGCGCGGACGGCGATGAAGGCGAAAATGAAGTGAATTGAAAAATGTGCCAATTTGCGGATGAAAAAATGGAAGGCCGAGAGCGAAATTTCGTGGCCAACGGTGAAACTGAGCGGTTGTTTGAAAAGTGGCCAGAGATTTTCGGCGATGAAGCCGGAAACTTCGCTGCTTTCGGAGCCGTTTTGGGCGGTAAAAAAGATAATCAGGCTCGCCCAGAGCACAAAAAGACTACACCAGAGAACTTTTTTAAATAAAATTGTACGCGAATTCATAATTTTCCTCCCTATTAAAGTACTTGCCCCTGTATATTATAACATAAAAAGGCGGTTATGGACAAAAGTGGGGTTTTATAGTATAATATAAGTATCGTACCTTAAAAATAACATTTTGGGAGGGGTATTGCATGAAAAAGGCAGTAAAAATGTTAATCGCTATCTGTTTTTTGGCCGTGGTGGCCGGGGCGCAGTCCGGGACCGAGAAGGCGCCGGATTATCTCGTTTTGGTCAACAAAACGCATCCGCTCACGGAGGGCTGGGAGGAGAACATCACGATTGTGGTGGATAAGGATCCCTGGGGCGAGGACGTGAAAATCGAGAAAACGACGTTTGAGCATTTCGAGAAATTGCAAAAGGCGCTGCTCGAGCAGGGAGTTGATATCCGGCTCGACAGCGTGTATCGCTCGGAAGAGGAGCAGCAATTTCTTTGGGACTATTTCGAGGAGAAATATGGGGTCGAATATTGCCAGAAATATGTCGCGAAGCCGGGATATTCGGAGCACAATACTGGGCTCGCGGTGGACGTTTGCATGGTGGTGGACGGCGTAGCTGACAATGACAACGACCATATGATCGAAAATCGCGAGTTGTTTGCGAAGGTGCATGAATTGATGCCGAAATATGGGTTCATTCTCCGTTATATGGAGGGGAAGGAGGATATTACTGGTTACGCCTATGAGCCGTGGCATCTGCGCTATGTTGGGGTCGAGGCGGCCCAGGAGATTACCGAGAAAGGCTTGACGCTCGAGGAGTACCTCGGAGAAACAGATTGAGCAGAACCCCCGGGAGACCGGGGGATTTTTAATCGAGCGAGCACGAAAAAACGCCGAGATGGCGCCTTTCAATTCGAATTTGGTGCTGGAAGTTGGACTCGAACCAACGAAGGGAGAACCCGGGAGATTTACAGTCTCCTGCCATTGCCGCTAGGCGATTCCAGCGCTGAGCTAATTATAACACATTTTTCGAATTTTTAGAGAAAAAGTTACATGATTTTTTTGCGACGGGGGCGGGGGGATTTCGAGCCGGCGGCGGCGAGTTTCGCGCTACGGGTCGGAATCGAGAGAGAGGCGGAGGGCTTCGAAACGGGAGCAGGGGCCGGTTTCGCGGGCGAAGCTGAGCGCGGGGTGGTCGGGGCGGAGGGCTTCGAAACAGAGATGCGGGGGACGGGAGCCTTTTTGAATTCCATGGTGTTGCGCGGGAGGGTGGCTTTTGGAGCGCGGCGGGAGACTCCGAGGTTTTTCGCGGGCCTTTGGGGCGCTACCCCTGTTCTTCGGGCGCCGACAGTGAGGCTCCGGCGGTGATTTCTCGCTCGGCGGGAGGAGGCGGCTTTTTTCTCGGCGGCCTCGGTTTCTTCGACGATTTTTGCTTCGATGCGGGCTTGGGTCGCGGTCATGGCTTCGGCGTCGCCCATGGATTCGTAAATCGCGAGAATCTGGCGGAGGGTGGCGACGGAGCCATCGAGGTCATAGGCAGACTCGAGAGCTTGGATCGCTTCCTTTTTCTTCCCCAATTTTTCCTCAGTTTTCGCGAGGGCAATATAGCGCGCGGGGACGTCGCCTTCGCTCGCGAGAGCCTGGCGGAAGGCCATTTCGGCTTTTTCATAGGCGCCAGTTTCGAGGTAAATCAGGCCGGCGTTGTGCAAAGAGGAAGGGTTCGAGTCGAGAGACTGGGCGATTTCGAAACATTCGATGGCTTCGCTGTATTTTTGGCTTTTCGCGTACAAAATACCGAGGCGGTTGTAGGCGGCGGCATTTTTCTCGTCCACTTTCAAAATCGTCAAGAGAGCTTTTTCGGCGCGGGCGGGTTTATGCTCCTTCATCGAAGTCTGGGCGATACCCCAGAGTTTTTTCA
This sequence comes from Candidatus Saccharimonadota bacterium, assembly GCA_017405265.1. Taxonomy (GTDB): domain Bacteria; phylum Patescibacteriota; class Saccharimonadia; order Saccharimonadales; family Saccharimonadaceae; genus Nanosyncoccus. The sequence continues at coordinate 100,781 of JAFRAS010000005.1, read as the reverse complement.
TTTCGGTGTTGTATTTCGCGGAATGGGGAGCTTCTTCTCTTTGGCGGAATTTTATGGGATACAAAAAGCACAAGAATAAAAGCATTACCAAAATCGGTAGTAAGGCTAACATAGGACTATTTTAGCACAAATCTGCCACGATATGAAGTTTTACGTGACCGTTCGCACGCAAATTCTCCGCGAGGGCGAGAAATTTCGGGAGGAGACGCAGGTATTTTTCTTCGCTGGTTTTTAGATAGGATTTATAGAGGATTTCGATGGCGGTTTCGGTGAGAGTCAAGGCTTTTTCACGGGAGCCGTCCTTTTTCGCAGTGATTTTATTCGCGAATTCGACGAGGGGAGGGATTTTGCCGCTCGAGACGACAGAAATGAGGTTACGCGCTTCAGTTTTTATCTCTTCGCCGGCAAAAACGGGGGAATTCAAAGGGTCTTTTTCGCGCAGAAAATAGAGGTTCGCGCGGGAGCGGATGGTCGGGAGGAGAAGAGAGGTGTCGGTCGTGAAGAGGAGGAAGTGGTAATTTTCGCCCGGCTCTTCGAGGTTTTTCAAGAAGGCGTTTTCGGCTTCTTCGGTCAGGGCGTCGGCGGGGAGGAAGCCCAAAAAAATGTCGGAAGACTGGCGAAGTTTCGTCGCGGAGAGAAAGTCGCGCAATTCTTCGACGCCGACGTGTTTTTTCTCGACAGGTTCGCACCAGAGGAGAGGAGCGAGACCTTTTAATTTGAATTTCAGGTCGCGTAGTTCCCTTTCGGGTAGGACGAAAATCCCGGCCTGAATACGGGGCGCGATTCCTTTCACCTCTTCTATTTGTTCGAAAAACATACTTATATTATACAACGTGTGATAAAATATTATTTATGAATATCCTTTACTGTGGCGACCGAGGAATCGAAAAAGGCGTTCTCATCTCCACTTTGTCCATATTGAAATACACGAGTGAGCCGCTCAAAATCTTCATTTTAACAGCGGGGTTTGAGACGGAAGAGAAAAAATATCTTCCGGTAACGAAAAAGTTTTGTCAGGGACTGGAAAAAGTATTAAAACAAGAGGTACATCTTATCGATGCGACAGATGAATTTATCCGGAAGTTTCCGCACAAAAACGGAAACACGTCGTTTACGCCGGGATGTATGCTTCGGCTCTACGCTGATATGTTTTCGGAGTTGCCGGACAGGGTTCTTTATCTCGACAATGACATTGTTGCGCTCAAGGACCCGGCGGAGTTTTATAATATGAACATCGAGGGGCATGAGATTACGGGGGTGCTGGATAATTATGGTGCGCATTTTTTTCACCAGGACAGAGATGAAAATAAAAAAGATTATCTTAATTCGGGCGTGTTGCTACTCAATATGAAAATGATTCGGGAGACGGGGTTGTTCGCGGAGGCGAGGGCGATGTGTCGGACGAAGAAAATGTTTATGCCGGATCAGTCGTCGATTAATGAGCTTTGCCACACGAAGCAATTTGTGCCGAGAAAATATAACGAACAGGCGAAAATTCGAGAGGATACGGTGTTTCGGCACTACACCACGACCTTCGAGCCGCTACCATTTCCGCACCCACAAAAAGTAAAACCATGGCAAATTGACCGACTTCATGATATACTAAAAGAACATTCGCATGACGATATTCTCGCCCTCTACGAAAAATATTATCCCGAAATTAAAGATGAGTGAAAAAATTCACATATTTTATACCATAAACGACAACTACGCGTGTTTGCTCGGTGTTTCTTTGTTGTCTCTGATCGAGAACGCGAAATCACCGATTGAGGTGCATGTTCTGTTCGAAAATTTGAGCCGCGAGAACCGCGAGCGGATTAAGGCGCTCGAGACGGAGTCGGCGCATATTGATTTTTTCAACATGAGCACGTTCCTCAATTTCCCGGAACTGTTATCTGCGGCGTTTTTCTCGCCGGTGACGTTTTATCGACTGTTTATCCCGCAACTTTTCCCGGACGTGAAGCGCGGGATTTATCTCGACTCGGACACGGTGATCGTTGGCGACATTACGGGACTTTATAACACCGACCTTCAAGGCAACTTCTTTGGTGCGGTGCAAGATTATTCGATTCATGATTTTACGACGATTCTCGATTATTCCCTCACTGCTTGCGGGATTCCGTATGAAAATTATATTAATTCTGGGGTGCTTCTCATTGATTTTGAGCTTTTGCGCGAACATGAGTTCGACCGGAAATTGATGGCGATTTTGAAAGAAAAGTGTTCGCTCATTGCGCCGGACCAGGAGATTTTGAATTTTATGGCGCTAAACCACATTTTGTATCTTTCGCCGGAGTGGAATCTCATGCCGTCGCCTTATACGCCGAAAGTGGCGGAGCCTAAAATCGTGCATTATAACCTCAAGGCGAAACCGTGGCATTACGAAGTCGAATGCGGGGAATATTTCTGGAAATATGCGCTTCGGTCGGCGTTTTATGGTGAAATTATGACCGAGCAGCGCGAGTTCAAGAATAATCCGGACGCCGAAATTCAAGAGTCGTCGTTTGTGGACGCAATGAGCGCGGCGGCGGCGAGATATGCGAAGTTGCCGGGGTTCGTCGCGAAGATGAATGAGGGGAAAATCGAAAGGTTGTGAGATGCTCATCGGCGGACCGAAGAAAAAAGTAATTCAAAATATCAAGAAAAATCTCGAGAAGGGGGATTTTAATGCGAAGGCGGAGATTGGGGACCCGGTGTTTTCGGACGAGGACCGGAAAAAAGCACTAAAGAGGTTCAAGAGAATTCGGTTGAATCCGGTGGGGTATTTTTTCCGCTCGGAGTTTGCGTATCTTTTCGTGGATGGGCTGGCGCACCGGCTCAACAAGGCAATTAAAGTCGAGGGGCTCGAGAATTTGAAAAAAGTGAAAACTGGGGCGATTGTAACATCGAATCATTTCAATCCGCTCGATTCGATGATGCCGAGAAAAGTGATTAAAAAGGCGTTTCATAAAAATATTTATATCGTGTCACAGGACACGAATCTCGCGATGCCGGGGTTTATTGGATATCTTATTAATCACTTGAATATTTTGCCGATTTGTCCGGGGGCGGTGTATATGGCGAAAACGTTTAAGCCGAAACTGCAAAAGCTACTCTCAAAAGGCGAATATGTGCTGATTTATCCCGAAGAAGAAATGTGGTTTAATTATCGGAAGCCGAGACCGGGGAAAAGCGGGGCGTATCGCTTCGCGGCGGAATATAATGTGCCGGTGATTTCCTGTTTTACGGAGATGGTGGACACAGAGAAGGTGGACAATGCGGAGTTTTATAATGTCGATTATGTTGCGCACGTTTTGAAGCCGATTTATCCGGACCCGAAAAAATCGGTGAAAGAGAATGCGAAAGAGATGGCGGAGAAGGATTATGCGCAGAGAGTGGAGGCGTATGAAAAGGCCTACGGGAAAAAGCTGTCCTACAATTTTCATCCGGACGACATTGCCGGGTGGCGCGGAAATTAGATTCTAAACAGAGTTTCGACGTTTTTGGTGGTTTGGCTCGCTACGACCTCGAGAGAGAGGCCGGATTTTTCGGCGACAAAGCCAGCGATGGTTTTGATATATTTTGGCTCGTTTTTCACGAGGCCCCAGATAGGGGAGCCGTCGCCCTCGGTGTGATGCTTATGAAAGGGGGCTGGGACGAGGAAGGGAGCGTCGGTTTCGAGAAGGATTTTTTCAACCGGGGCGAGGGGAACGCCGGCGTAAGTCGCGATGCCGTTTACGCCGATATAAAAACCGTAATCGAGACACTTTTTCAGATTAATTTTCGAATCGGTGAAAGAGTGGATGACGCCTTTGAAATGAGTTTCCGGGAATTCGTCCAGAACAGTAAAGAAATCGTCGAAGGCTTCGCGGATGTGGAAAGAGAGGGGAAGGTCGTATTGTTTCGCGAGATTTAGCATTTCCCTCAGTAGCGATTTTTGCTCTTCTTTGTCCTCGGAGCCGTAGTGGTAGTCGAGACCAACTTCGCCGATGGCGACGGGGGGATTGAGCGAAAAATCGGGGGGTTCGCGGTCGTCGTCCCATTCGCCGGGGTGGACGCCGTAGGTCCAGAAAATGTTTTCATGCGCGCTCGCGAAAGATTGAGCCGCGAGGGAGTCAGCGTGATTGGTGCCGATGCAGACGATTTTTTCGATGCCGTTTTCTTTGGCGTTTTTAATGGCAATTTCAGCCTCGTCCTCGGAGTAAAATTCGCGGTCGTGGAGGTGACAGTGAGAATCGATTAACATAGTAGAATTATAACATATTTTGAGGTGACAAATAAAAGCCCCCCCCCCGGATTTCGAGGGAGGTCAGAGCGGAAATTAGGAAAGAATGTCGTCGGTGAGAGACTCGGGGCCTTTGATGTTGTTCACCCGGAGACGAACGGAGATGTCTGGGTCGGTGGCGAGGACGAGCCTTGTGATGGTCTTGTTGTTACGACCCGTGCTTTGCTCCTTGACGACGGCGACATTTTCCAGAGGATAACCCTCCTTTTTGAAATGTTCCAGCAGCTCGTCGTCAACGACGTAGATTTTTGGGCGTTGGTCGGTTTTGTCGGCTTCGGTTTCTTCGAAGACCACGGTCGGAGCTTTGCAGAAATCGTAGTGAAAAATCCTGCCGGTGTTATCTTCGTAAAGATTAATCGGAAACAGAGCAAGATTCACGACTCTCTCGACGGTTCTCTCGTTTTTCTGACCAAAAACGACTTTACTCATTTTCTTCCCCTCCTTAAAGAACATACGTTTAAAAAACGCTTATATAATTATATCACAAAAAGACGTTTTTAGAAAGGCCTTTTGGAGCTTTTGGAGAGTTTGGAATATTGGTAGTCGCGGATGATGGGGGAGCGAGAGAGGTAGTTGTTCCACATGTTGACGTAATTGCCCTTTCGATCAGACTCGTTGCCGTAGCCGCCGGACTGACTGCGGTATTCGTAGAGCGGGGTGGCGAGGTCGCCGGGGTCGCACCAGTCGCGACGGAGACCGGTCGAGGTGATCGGGGAGGCGACTTCGACGTTGCCGACCCAACTTTGGCCGCGCTGGTCGGAGCAGAGAGTCCACTGGAGATTACCGTCTTTGGAGCTGAAGACTTCAGCGTCGGTGGCGCCGACGAGAGCGGACTCATAATTATATTCATTGGTTTTGTAGTTAAAATCGGGCGAGTAGGCATCGAGAATGCGGAGGGAGTTCGGGGGGATTTTGTCGCGACGGTTCGGATTGTAGGCGAATTTTGGGGTTTTTCTGACCTCGCGGTAGTAATCACCGACTAAAGTCCCGCTTTGTTTGGCGAGTTGGTAGTCTCGTTTACTTTCGTAGCGACAGGCGGTGCCGCACATGAGAAATTCGGGGAGAACGTCGCCGATTTCGGCGCTGGGGCGTTCCTCGACTTCCCAGTTCAGGGCACGCTGCATTTCGGTCGGAAGGGTCAGAGAGGCTTCGTCGTAGCCTTTGCCATACCAGCCGGCGCCACCGATGGCGCGGCCTTCGATTTTAGTGCCGTCGGGGTTCGTGCCTAAAGCTTCGTGGCGCTCGACGTAGTCGGGGAGGTAGCGCCAAACGCCTTGGGAGTTACTGCGGTAGTAGCTCCGGGCCTTGAATCCGCCGTCGTCGTCTTCGACGTAGCCAATAATGCAGTCGCGCTCACCGACTTTGAAGGATTTGCTGATTTTTATCTCGCGACCACCGAGTTCGAAACGGCCGTCGGGAGCGAGGTCGCATTACGCGAGGAGTTCTTTGGTGAGTTGGTATTCTTGGCCATTGAATTTGTAGGGGTCGGCTTCGATTTTCACGCCATTTAGTTTCTCGAGGTCGTTGAAATATTTTTTCTCGAACTCGCGGTCGGCCTTGGTCTTTTTGTTGATGTTTTCGAATTTTTCGGACTTTTTTAGTTTATTAAAACCAAACATAATATTATTATAACATTAAAATGGGAGACCTTCGGTCCAGATGAAAGAGACGACGCCGTTTTTCGCGGAGGAAGCGAGGGCTTCTTCGAGGAATTTGTCGGGGGATTTGGACTTTTTGCTGAAGGCGATTTCGCCGACGTTCAAGGTTGCGCCGTGTTCTTCGGCCATATTTTTAAAGAAATTTTCGATGTCGTAGTAGCTGATTTTTTCGAGCGGGAGGGCCAAGAGTTGCACGAGATTAATGTCGATGTCGCGATTTTCGGTTCTCGCCTTCCAAAAGCCACTCGGACGGTCGCGATAAGGGTGAAAACTCAGGCGGTCGATGAGAGAATCGTCGGCGACGTTTTCGACGACCTCGCGGAGCCAAGCCGGATCGACGAGCGAGGTGCCGGCGACCTGGAAACGGATGCCCGGGAACTTCGATTTTACGATTTTTGAGACGATGCGGTAGGCTCGAGCGTAATCTTTCGGAGCAATTTCTTCGCTGATCATGGTTTTGTTTTTATTATTATTTAAGATAAGCGTTTCGTTGCACTCGTTGCCAAATTCGAGAGTCAGAAAATCGGGGCCGACGGCGTCGATGAGCTTGAAGATGAGCATCAGGAGTTGTTTCAGGCCATCCTGGTCCGGGATTAGCATAGTCGTTTCGTTGTTTTGCTTGTGATTCAAGCTTATCGTTATTACGATGTCGCTCACGTTTTTTTCTTTTAGAAACTTAAGCATTTCAATGAAGCGAGGGGAGAGGGCGAGGTAGCCTTCTTTTTCGGTATTCATGAGGCTTACGTAACTTTTTTTCGGGGTCTGGTGGAGACGAACGTGTTTCAGTTTCCCGTCGAAGGATTCGATGTATTCTTTAAATTCGGCGATGACGGCGTTTTCGTGTTTTTTGACGGCTTCGAACTGGCGACGAGTCATCATGGTTTTTTCGGTGTCGGTGAGCTCGTCGTATTCTTTATTTAGGTAACGCTCGAAGCGGGCGTCACCCAGTCGGTCGGAAATATTCAGGCCGTAATAATCGGGGTTTTCGTGGACGAGTTTAACCTCGCGAGGTTTTTTAAGTTTTTTGAACACGCTTAAGCTTGTCATGAGTTTATTATAGCACAAAAAATGGAGCGCGTAGTGCGCTCCGTGGGTTGGGAATTAAGTTTCTGGGGAAAAACAGATACTGTTTTTCTGTTGTTTGGCGAGATAAAGAGCGCTGTCGGCGCGAGCGAAAAGTTCGCGGAAGGTCTTTTCCTCGTTCAGAAAACAGACGGCACCGAAACTACAGGTGACATTCTCGACGCCAGAGAGGCTGACGAGGCTGGTCTTCAGATTTTTGCGGAAACGTCGCAAAATCGAGGACGCGATGCGCCTGTCCTGCACGTCGGGCAGGAAGAGCACAAATTCGTCGCCGCCGAAGCGAACCAAAATGTCGTCGTCTCGGAAATAGTTGCGGGCGGTTTCGCCGATGAGTTGCAGGACGGAGTCGCCTATGAGGTGACCGTGGGCGTCGTTGACGGACTTGAAATCGTCAATGTCGAAAACGACAAGGACCGAGCAATCATCGGGGTGAGCCGAAAGGTAACGGTCAACGGCGCGCTGGCCGGTCTCTTTTTGAAGTAGGCCAGTCAGAGCGTCAGTGTCGCGCTGGTGCTTCGCGCGTCGCAGGCGGGCGGCATAACTTTCTTTCAGGCGTTCGACGAAGACAAGAAAGAAAACAATGGCGCAGGCGTGGACGACAAGAAGCGCCGCGAGGTCGGTTCGGCGATAGGCAAGGTAGGTGGTGAGACTGAAAAGCAGAATCACCAGAACTTCGGCCAGAACGCCGAAAACTTCGCGTTTTTTTCGAGACATGTAAATTCCCTCCTCATTAAAGTACAAGCGCTAAGCCCACCTCTGTTGGGTAGGCGTTAGCACATCTCTCTATTATACACCAAAAACCGAAAATTGTCAAGGTTATGTTTAAAAAATAGGGTAAAAAAATGGAGCCGTGAATCGGGTTTGAACCGATGACCTGCCGCTTACAAGGCGGCTGCTCTACCAGCTGAGCTATCACGGCATATCTATTATTATAGCACCTTTTTTGGTATAATAATAGAGAAATGAGAAAAGATTTTCAGGTGAGCCCGGATGAGACCGAAGAAATTATGCGGATTTTTCGGGAGGTTTTGAGTATCGCGGGGGACGCGGTGGAGTTTGGGTGTTATAAGGGGGATTCGTCGGTGATTTTTCAGAGGATTTTGGAGGAAAATGGGGCGACGAAGAAATTGTGGCTTTACGACTCCTTCGCGGGGTTACCGAAAAAGTCGCGATTCGACGCGTCAAGCGCGGGGGAAAATTTTCAGGAGGGGGAGCTCCCGGCGTCGAAGGCGGAGCTCATTCGGCGGTTTAAAAGGGCAAACCTCAGAGTTCCGATTATTCGGAAGGCGTTTTTTGAGGAACTTTCTGAGACGGACTTGCCAGAGAGGATTTCGTTCGGCTTCTTAGATGGGGATTTTTATCAATCGATTCGGACGTCGCTTAAACTTTGCGCGCCGAAGATGGAGAAGGGCGGAGTTTTAGTTGTGCATGATTATAATAATCCGGAGCTCCCGGGGCCGGCGCGGGCGGTGGAGGAATTTTTGCGAGAGCATCCGAGCTTGCGGTTTTCGCAGAGGTATTCGCTCGGGATTATGCGATTTTAGGAGCGGTATTTGATAAAAAGTTCGTCGATGTGGTTGTCGAGGGCGTGGATGTAGCGTTCGGTGGTGTCGGAGCTCGCGTGGCCAAGCATAAGCTGCATCTCGAGGAGGGTGGCGCCGCGGCGTTGGAGGTCGGTGCCGAAGGAGTGGCGGAGAGAGTGGGGGTAAAAATCGCTGAAGCCGGCGCGGCGGAAAATGCGGCGGAGGTGGTAGCGGAGGTGGTAGGCTTCGGGGGAGACGGCGGCGAGGGGCGCCCAGATATAATCAGTGATTTCGTATTCTTTTAGGTAGGCGCGGAATTGGCGGTAGGTTTTCATTGGGAGGCAGACTTCGCGTTTTTTCTGGCCTTTGCCGATGCAGGTGATGTGGGGGCCGCTGAAATTTTCGAGGCGGAGGTGGGCGATTTCGCTGATTCTAAGACCAGTGTCAAAAAAGAAGCGGACGAGGAGCCACTCGGGGAGGTCTCTGGTCTTTTTCAAAACGTATTCGATTTCGGAGGCGGAATAGACGAGGCGGCGGGGCGGGGCTTCGCGGAGTTTTTGGACCAGAATGAGGTTCAGGGGGATTTTTACGTCGAAACTGCGGTGGTAGTTCACGAGGGCGGAGAGGTGGCGGACGCGGAGGTTGATCGTGCGGGCGGAGATGCCGCGGAGGGTTTCGGCGTTGATGAAAGAATTGAGGACTTCGTTCGTGAAATTTTCGAGATTGGGGCAGCCGGTTTCTTCGACGAAGAGTTTGTAGCTCGAGATTTTTGAGCGGATGGTTTCGGGGCTCATGCGGCGGGTGAGGGCGCAGAATTTTAGATATTCCTCGATTTGGGCGTTGATAAGGGGATTTGGCATATATTCCTTTCGTATTAAAAAAGCCCACCCCTATTTATTTTAGCGAAAAAAATGGTATAATGAAAGGGCGCCCGGATGGCGGAATTGGTATACGCGTTCGACTTAAAATCGAATGAGGAAACTCATGCGGGTTCAAGTCCCGCTCCGGGCACCACGCTTATCAGACGTGCTCAAAAAGCCGAGTGGTTAGCTCGGCTGTTTTTGTTGGGTTATTGTTTAGTGGAGGGAGATTCGCCGTCGGGGAGGGCGGGAGGAGTTTCGCCGTTCGGGGCTTCGCCGGAGGGCGGCTCGGGGGCGTCGGCGGGAGCTTCGCCGGAGGGAGCGGTGCCGTTCGGGGCGCCGCCTTGGGCGGTATTCACGGAGAAATCTTTGCTCCCGGTGGCAGTGAGGACGGTGTCACCGATGGTGAGGGTGTAATTTGCACCCGAGCGCACGGCGGAGGAGGAGAAGAGGGCGGTGGTGAAATTGCGGTCGAGGCCGGTGCTGAAGCCAAAGGAGTTGGTGGAATCGGTGATGACGACGGAGCCGGTGTCAATATCGGCCTTGTTAGAAAATACGACGTAGGGCTGGGTGCCGGAGAGGCCTTCGAACATGGAGCCGGTGGCGAAAACGGTGCCGCCGGTGATGTAGGTGCCGTATTGGTTATTGCTGACGTCGCGTGCGGTGGCGGAGTCGAGACCGAAGTCGGCGGAAGTCGGGTGGGCAAAGGCGAGAACGGTGCCACCGGCGATGACGAGCGAGCCGTTCGAATCGATAGCGTCGCCTTCGTCGCCGTCGGCGCTGACTGCGGCGTAGAGAGACTTCACGTTAATATAGAGAAGTGAGGAGTAGGAGGAGTAAGCGCTCGAATCTTTTGCGGTCGTGGTGTTCAGACAGTCATCGAGGGCGACGATTGAGTAGTCACCGATGCCACGGGAGAAGGAGAGGTCGGACTTCACCTCGATGCCTTCTTTGTTGTAGCTCGTGACAGAGAGAAAACCTTCGCCTTCGAAGTCGAGGTCGATGTCGGAGGAGATGGCGCCGGCGCCTTTGTAATAGTAGGCGGGATCGCCATCGGCGAGGTTTTCGGCGTCGGCTTTCACGCGAGCAAAGAGGACATTCGCGTAGTCTTCGCCGATTTCGTCGGCAGTGTAAAGGTCGCCGGCGACGAGACTGACCTTACTGAGTTTGCCACCGATGATTTCGTTTTTTGTTCCCTTCATTGGGCTGATAGTAACGCCGAGGTCGGCATAGTTGATGTCGGAATTATAGATGTAAACTGCGGGGGACTTTTTGCTGTCGCTGTCGATGGTGGCGTTTTTTAGGTAAATATTCAAGGTGCCGGATTTTCCGTTGGTGTTTACGGCGAGCATGCCCTTTTTCAGGGTGCCAGTGAAGCGAACGTTGCCGGCGGTGTTCAAATTCACGACCGTGCCGCCGATCGGAGTGTCGCCGTCTTTCGCGACGGAGATGCCGTCGAAGAGGAAGTCTGTGACGTAAACTGCGGGGAGAGAGCCGGATTTGTAATCATTCAGAAAATCGTTGTAGCTCTCGGCGTAAGTGTAAGTTTTTAGGCTCGAGAGGTCGCTCAAGTTAACTTTTTGAGTAAAAGAGGAGGGCTCAAGGTCGATGTCGAGAGTGGCGAGGTTCGGGATGAGCTTCGAGAGGTCGGTCTGAGACGACGTTTCTCCGTCGGAGTTTTTCGGGAGATTCAGGACGATTGCGAGAACGACGCCGGCGATGACAACGAGAGAAGCGCAGATGATGGCGAAGAGTTTTTTGTGGCTTTTTGGCTTCGGCTCGGTAGAGGCGAGAGGCGGGAGGTCGGTGACGGGAGCGGTGGGAACGGCGGGTTCGGGGGTCGGTTCGGTGGTGGGTTCTACTGAGGCGGTCGATTCGGTCGGGGTGGTTGGTTCAGGGTTTTCAGGAGCTCGAGCGAGAATTGGCTCGGGAGCATGAGCAGGTTCAGGAGTGGGTTCGGGAGCGGGGGTCGATTCCGGGGTCGGAACTGGCTCGGGCGTAAAATCGGGAGCCGGGTTAGGGGCCGGGTTAGTGTTTATTGAGTCGTCCATCAAGAATCCTCCTTACTATAATACTTATGGTATTAAAATTATAGCACAGAAAGACGTGAAAATGATTAAAAATCGAAATTATTCGGCGTCTTCGTCGAGATTGATGGAAATGTGAGCCTCTTCGAGCTGGATGTCGTCCACGACGGAGGGAGAACCCATCATCAAATCTTCGCCGGAGCCGTTTTTCGGGAAGGCGACGATGTCGCGGATGTTTTTCACGCCCTCAAGGACCATAAAGATGCGGTCGAGACCAAAAGCGCAACCGGCGTGCGGAGGGGCGCCAAACTTAAACGCGGAGAGCATGCCGCCGAAACGCTCTTCGACGAAAGTGTGGTCGTATCCCAACAGGCCGAAGGCTTCGTACATAATCTCGGGGTCATGGTTGCGGACGGCGCCGGAGCAGATTTCGTAGCCGTTCATCACCATGTCGAATTGGTCGGCGGAGATGGTGAGCTTGTCCTCGGTTTCTTTCAGAGCGGTGAGACCACCTTTTGGCATCGAGAAGGGGTTGTGGGCGAAGTCGAGCTTTTTCGTCTTTTCGTCTTCTTCGTAGAAGGGGAAGTCGACAATCCAGCAGAGGGCAACAAGGTTATCGTCTTTCAGACCGAAGTGGCCGGCGAAGGCGATGCGGAGCTGGCCCAGGATTTTATTCACTTTTTTACGCTCGCCGGCGCCGAAGAAGACGGCGTCACCGGGTTTCGCGCCGGTTTTTTCGGCGATTTTTTTAATTTCGGCTTCGGACATGAATTTCAAAATCGGAGATTTCGGGCCTTCGGCGGTATAGAGAATGTAAGCGAGACCACCGGCGCCGAGTTTCCGGGCCAGGTCAGTGAATTCGTCGATTTTCGAGCGAGGAAGAGTGGCGGCGCCAGGCACGCAAATAGCTTTCACGCAGGGAGTCTTGAAGACCTTGAATTCGGTGTCTTTCAGGTCGTCAGTCAAGTCGATTAATTTCAAATCGTAGCGAAGGTCGGGCTTGTCCGTACCGTAAGTCTCAAACGCGTCGCGGAAAGAGATGCGCGGGATTTCGTCGGATTTCAACTTTTTCTTCGCAAAATCGGTGACGAGAGAAGTAATCAGGGGTTCCATAGTCTTTCGGACGGTTTCGCCGTCTTCGACGAAGGACATCTCGAGGTCGAGTTGGTAAAACTCGCCATAGAGACGATCGGCACGGGGGTCTTCGTCGCGCATACAGGGAGCGATTTGGAAATAACGGGGGACGCCGCCGACCATCAGGAGTTGTTTAAACTGTTGCGGAGCCTGGGGGAGGGCGTAGAACTTCCCGGGGTGGAGACGGGCGGGGATGAGGAAGTCGCGCGCGCCCTCGGGGGAGGAGTTCGCGAGAATCGGGGTCGTAACCTCAATAAAATCGTTTTTTCGCATGTAGTCGCGCAAGACGGCATAATAATCGGAGCGGTCTTTCAGGATTTTTTGCATCGAGGGGCGGCGGAGATCCAGGAAGCGGTATTTCAGACGCAAATCTTCGCCAGATTTCGGGCCGTCGTCGTGAGTGTTCACGGGGGGAGTGTCGGAGCGGTTCAAGAGGGTGAGCTCGTCCACGACGAGTTCGATAGTGCCAGTCGGGATGTTCGGGTTCACGAGGTCTTTTTCGCGCTCGCGGAGTTTTCCGGTAGCGCGGATGACGAATTCGTCACGCAATTTTTCGGCGAGAGCGAAAGCGGCGGATTTTTCAGGAGTGATCACGAGTTGGATGATTCCCTCGTGGTCGCGGAGGTCGATGAAAATCAGGCCACCGTGGTCGCGACGGGAGTTGACCCAGCCCATTACTTCGACGGTTTCGCCGAGATGGTTTTTTGTTTCAAGAGAGAGCGTGCGCATTATTTTTTCTCCAGATGTTCGTTAAAGAAAGTGCGCCAGTAGTTCAGGAAATCTTCGTCGGTTTGGACCTTGTCGTACCAGTCGATTTCGGCGCCTTCATAGTAAAAAGCGGGGGTCGAGGAGAGCGCCAATTTCGTGCCCATGGCGTGGTCGTAGTCGATTTTGGCCGAGACGGCGTCGGAGCTCAAGTCGCTCGCGAATTTTTCGAGGTCGGCGCGGCCTTCGCTGACAAAAGCAAGAGCGTCTTCGAAGTATTTCGTCCGAACAGAGCCAGTCAGAGACTCCCAGGAGGACTGATTAGCAAAGAGATAGTCGGCGTATTCTTTCCAGTAGCCCTGGAGACCGGCGGCGTTGGCGGCGGCGGCAGAAGAGCGGGCGTTGGCGTGGTAAGAGAGGAGGTAGTTGCGGAAAACGACGGCGACGCGACCGGAGTATTCTTCGAGAAGTGCGTTCACCCAGGGATTAACGGTGGCGCAACCGGGGCATTGGTAGTCGGCGTATTCATAGAGGACGAGCTCGGCGGTTTCGAGGTCGCCTTTCACGTGTTCTTCGAGGAGGTCAACGCTGCCGTTTCCAGTCTCGACATGGCCTTCGTGGAGAACGAGAGGGTCGAGAGTTTCAAAAAGCGAAGTTTTTTCGACCGGGCGAGTGGCAAGCGCCCAGATTAAGAAACCAGAAAAAGCGACACAAAGGACGCCAATAAAAATTTTTGCACCTTTACTCATAATATATATATTATATCACAAAGATAAAAAGAGTGATATAATTTTCTCATGGGAGCTTTCAAAAATTGGCTGGAAAAATGGGTCGGGGATGAAAATTCTGAAATTATTGGAGCGCCCTCGGGGCCTCCGAGAAAAAGTGAGGATTTTGTCGTTTCTTCTCTGGAGGAGCTAATTTTGATTTTAAAAAATGCGCCGAGTGGTGTGCTCGATTCTAATGATAAAAAACTGCTCGGGGCGGCGATGAGTTTTCCGGAGCGAAAGGTCGCGGAGGCGATGATTCCGGCGGAAAAAGTGCCGCTGGTGTATGAAACGGATTATCTCGGACCCTTGATGCTTGATAAGTTATATAAATCGGGGTTTTCGCGGTTTCCAGTGGTGGATAAAATGAAGCGAATTGTCGGGGTGCTTTCGACAGAAAAGCTCAATAGTCTCGAAATTAAAGAGACGGACAAGGCGAAAAAGTTCGTGGAGAAAAACGTGTGTTATGTCCGGCCGGATTATCTACTCTCGGAGGCGCTCGCGGCAATACTTCGGACGGAGCAAAGCCTGCTTTTTGTGATTGATGTCGAGGGGAGATTTCTCGGGGTTTTGACGCTCGCGAAGATTATTGAGAAGATGATGGGGTTTTTACCACAGGACGAGTTCGTGAACGACTCGAGTGCCGAGGCGGTGGCGAAGCGGAAATTTGAGTAAAAAATGCCCCGCTTTTGAGCGGGGCGGGGTGAGGAGGAAAATGTCATTTGCACTGACACTGGCATTCGGATTCGGTGTCGGACTCCGGCGCGGTCTTGATGCGGTAGCGCAGAGTGTCGATAATACCGTCGACGCTCCGGCCGAGAATCCATTCGTCGTCGTATTTTCCGGAATCGACACGGTAATCGGTGGTGTAATAGAGACGGCCGTCGGAGTGGAGACACTGGTAGATCTTGATTGTTTCGTCGGTGTAGTCGTTCCTCAGATAGATTTTGAGGATGTAGCGGGCCCAGCCCCAGAGAACACGCTCGGCTTTGATGTAGGTCCAGCCGGTTTCGGCCTCTTTGTGACGATTCTTGAACTTTTTCAGTTGTTTCAGGGCGGCAGAGCGCATGTTGTCGAGCTTGATGCGCTCTTCGGACTGGTCACAGGGGCGGGAGCGCTGGGGCTGACCGGGACAGGTCGTAGTGGCAACAGTGGTCGTTGTGGTAGTCGTGGTCACGACAGTAGTTTCGACGTGCGCGGGAGGCGCAGGGCAATAGGGGTTCTGATTCGTGAAAGTACAAATCAGCTCGCCGTCGGTGATGTTCCAAACCTGATATTCAATCGGGGGCTCGCCGGGGCAATCGGCGAAAGCAAAGGCCGGCAGAAGTAAGCAGAGAGACAAAATGGCAACCAGAATCTTTTTCATCGTAAGATTCCTCCTCTTAAAATACTCTTCCCAATGTGGAAGTATTGCGATTATACAGCAAGTTTGCTAAAATGTCAAGCATTAGCATAATATTTTATGATTTTTGGCAAATATGATATAATATATGTATGCGAAAATATCAACTATCTCAACATTTTTTACGAAATCCGGCGAGGGCGCTGGAGCTGATTGGGCATAGTAATATTCGAAAGCGAGACGTAGTAGTGGAGATTGGGGCGGGGTCGGGAGTGATTACGGAGGCGCTCGCGAAGAGATGCGCACTCGTAATTGCGATTGAAAAAGACGCGGAGACTTGTGCGAGGCTCCGGAAAAATCTTGCAAAGCGAGAAAATGTGAAGATTATTCAGGGGGATTTTCTTGAAATTGATGTTTTGCGGATTTTGCGCGAGGCGGGAGCGTCGGAGTTCAAGGTGTTTTCGAACCCACCGTTTGATATTTCGGCGGAGATTATTCGAAAAATGCTCGAGCTTCGGCCTTCGGCCTTTTACCTTATCCTGCAGAAACAGTTTGCACTTAAAATGCTAAATAACGGCAGGCATTATACGTCGCAACTCGGGCGAGAGTTGACGCGCGAATACGCGACGCGGATTCGGTTGCCACTTTTCTCGCGGGATTTTACACCGCCGCCCGCGGTGCCGACAGTACTGTTCGAGGCGAAAAAAATTGAATAGAAAAATCGAGCCCCCACGCGCACGGCTCGATTTTTCACCAAGAAAACACGGGAATATGGTACGCCCGATAGGAGTCGAACCTACGACACCCAGCTCCGGAAGCTGGTGCTCTATCCACTGAGCTACGGGCGCATGATGGACAGAGTAATTATAACACTTTTTGCGACAAAATAAAGAGTCCTCGGCGAATTCAGTTTCGTTTCAGGTAGGGATTTTAGAATGAAAATATGACGCAAACAGTTTTTCACAGAATCGAAACGAAATATGTGCTCTCGAGAGAGCAGATGTCGGAATTGCTCGAAATAATTGAGCCGAATCTTAAGCATGACAAGTATTTCAAAGAGACGAACTTGTCGATTTATTTTGATACGGATGAAAAGTGGCTCGGGATTCATTCGCTCGAGAAACCGTTATATAAAGAAAAAATTCGAGTGAGGAGCTACGGCGTGCCGAAAACTCTCGATGAGACGGTGTTTGTCGAGATTAAGAAAAAGTTCGACGGGGTGGGGTATAAGAGAAGAATTGAGATGAAGTTGGCGGATTTTTATGAATTTTTGAGGAATCCTAAGACCGAAAAGTTTTATTCGAATAATCGACAGATTGAAAAGGAGGTGAAATATTGTTTTGAGTTTTATAAATTAAAGCCGGCGCTACTACTGGCCTATGACAGGACGAGCTTTGTGGGAAGGAAAGAGCCCGCGTTTCGGCTGACTTTTGACCGAAACATCAGGAGTCGCGAAGATAATCTTAAGTTAGAGAAAGGAGACAGAGGAAAATTGTATTTTAATGAAGGAGAAATTGTGATGGAGGCGAAGACCGCGCTCGGTTACCCAAAATGGTTCGTGGACGCGATTTCGAAATTAAAGATTTATCCTGCGTCGTTTTCGAAATACGGCAGGGTTTTACAAAAAATTTATAATTAGGAAGGAGAATTATGTTTAATACAATTATCACAAGCACGATTACGCCGGCGAGTTTTTTCATTTGTCTCGGGGTGGCGTTCGTGCTGGGGCTCGTCGTGGCGCTTACACATAAGTGGACGACGAAACGGAGCCTCGGGCGGGCGGCTTCGGGCGGAATGGTGACGTCGCTCGCGATTTTGCCGATGTTGGTCGCGGTGGCGATTATGCTTGTGAATGGAAATCTCGGGGCCGGAGTGGCGGTGATGGGGATTTTCTCGCTCATCAGGTTCCGCTCGGTGCCGGCGAATTCGCGCTCGATTTTGTCGGTGTTTTTCGCGATGGCGATTGGGCTCGCGGTGGGGTCGGGATATGTCGCATTTGCGGCGATTTTCACGGTTATTGTTGCGGCGGTTTTAGTAATCCTCTCTGGGATTTCGTTCGGAGAGTCGGCGACGAATGAGAAGAAGCTGAAAATCGTGATGCCGGAAGATATTGATTACACCGAGGCGTTTGATGATGTTTTCAAAAAATATGCGAATAATTATACGCTCGAAAAAGCTAAGACAACTAATATGGGGTCGCTGTTCGAGCTGACGTACCGCATTGAGCTCAAGAAAGGAGTAAACGAGAAAGAATTTATCGACGCGATTCGCGTCAAAAACGGCAACTTGAAGGTCGCGTTGTCGCATATGTTAATTGAAGAGGAGTTATAATGAGTAATAATTTGAAAACTTGGCAAAAAGTGGTGATGGGGGCCGGAGCAGTGGCGCTGGTCGGCGGAGGAGCGTGGGCGGTGGTTTATACGATTAAAAACGGAGAGCCCATGACAGTCACGAGTAGTGGAGTTTCGGCGACGAAATTGACTGGTGACGCGGAAACGATTACGCTCACGGACGGCGAAAATTTGATATCGAAGGCCGGGATTTATCACGTAACGGGGTCGATTACGGGATATATTCACGTCAACGCCGGAGATAAGGACGAGGTGAAAATTATCCTCGACAATGTTTCGATTACGAATAACTCCGGGCCGGCGATTTATGTCGAGAGCAACGGAAATACTTATATTGAGCTCGTTGGGGAAAATACCATAAACGCTACGACCGACGATACGCTCAAGGGGGCGATTCATTCGAAAGCGGATTTACTGATTTCCGGAGACGGGACGGTTAATATTAAAAGTTCGATTCACGGGATTGTGTGTAAGGACGACCTCGAGATTGATGGCGGAACCTTCGTGATTTCGGCGGGCGACGACGGGATTAACACGAACGATTCGGCGGTGTTTAAGGGCGGAACGTTTAAAATTTCGGCGACGGGGGACGGAATTCACACGGACGGGTATTTCGAAATTGACGGCGGGGCTTTCGACATTACGGCGCGCGAGGGGCTTGAGGGGACCGAAGTGAAAATTAACGATGGAACGATTACGATTTCGGCCAGTGACGACGGAATTAATGCGGGGAATAAGTCAAGTGAATATACCGTTCAGGTGACGATTAATGGCGGAACGATTACGATTACGATGGGCGCGGGCGACACGGACGGGATTGATTCGAATGGAAACTTGTATATTAATGGTGGGACGATCACGATTACGGGACAGAGTCCGTTCGATTATGACGGCGAGGCGAAATATACGGGCGGAAAGATGATTATTAATGGAGTCGAGACGACGGAGATCACTAATCAATTCATGGGCGGCGGTTTTGGCGGGCAGATGGGACCGCAACAAAGTTCGGGGCAACAGGTTGATCCGCGGCAGAATTCGGGACAACAGGTTGACCCGAGACAAAGTGGCGGTCGCCAGATGACGAGACAATAAAATATAGTATAATAAAGAAGGAGAAATTATGAGAATATTATATGTTGAAGATACAGAGTTTCTGGCCGAGGCCGTGAAACATAACCTGGAGAAACAGGGGTTTACGGTTGACATTGCCGGAGACGGGGAGGAGGGGCTCGAGAGAGCGCTTGATGATGTTTATGATTGCGTAGTGCTCGACATTATGTTGCCGAAGATGTCCGGGACGGACATCTTGGAGCGGATGCGCGAGAAAAAAGTGCAGACGCCAGTGATTATGCTTTCGGCGCTGTCCGAGGTTGAGACGAAAATTCGGCACCTCGAGCACGGGGCGGATGATTATCTTGCGAAACCGTTCAAGACGGCGGAACTTTCGGCGAGGATTAATGCGCTACTCCGCCGGCCAAAAAATATGGAAGCGACGAGTATAAAATACGGGGATTTGACGCTCGACAAGGCGAATGCGACGCTAAACGGCGAGCAGTTGACGGCGAAAGAGATGGAAATTGCGGTGGAATTTATGAAAAATCCGGAGACGTTGATAAATAAGGAACATCTGCTCGCGAAAGTTTGGGGAGAGAGTGGGTTCGGAGAGGATAATTACGTCGAGTCGTATATTTCGAGATTGCGCAAGATTTTGAAAAAAGTCGGGAGCAGGGCCGAGATAGCTACCGTGCGCGGGTTGGGGTATAAATTAAAGGAAAAGTGAAATGTTTCGAAAGCTGAAAATTAAAATTATTCTCACGACGATGGCTATCACGACCGCGGTGCTGGTGTTGGCTGGTGGGTGTACGATGTTTTTCTCGTCCAGTATGCGCCCCGAGCCGAAGTTTTCGCCGGCGCCGGAAAATGGCGGAGTGATGGCGCGCTACGACGACCAGGAGCTCAAGGATTTTATTAAATCCGACCGCGACGAGGGGAATTCGCGACTTCTTATCACATTACTTTGCGTCGGCGGGGCGATTGAGATTATCGTATTTTTAGCTGCTTATTATTTCTCGCAAAAAATTGTTCGGCCGGTGCAGGATGCGTATAATAAACAAAAATTGTTTATTGCGAATGCGTCGCACGAACTCAAGACGCCGCTCGCGGTGATTGAGGCGAATGTGGAGGCGCTCGAGGTGGAAAAGAGTAGCAAGAAATGGAAAACTAATATTGAGAACGAAATCGGTCGCGCGAATAAGTTAGTGCTTGATCTACTGCAACTTGCAAAAATGGACGCTGGGAGCGTCGAGAGCGGGACGGCGGAGGAAGTTGACCTTGATAAGGAAATTAAGGAGCATATTGAGTTGTTTTCTCCGAAGTTTGCGGGGAAAATGACGTATAAAAGTTCTGGCGCGGCGAAAAGTTTTTTGGTAGTTAAGCAAGATTTTTCTCAGGTTTTAGATATTTTACTTGACAATGCGACGAAATATGGTGAAAAGAAGATTTTGGTGGAGCTTCGGGAGGACGGAGTATTGGTAGCGAATGATGGGGCGAAAATAGCAAAAGAAGACGTCGAGCGGATTTTTGACCGGTTTTATCAGAGTGATAAGACGAAGGAGGGGTCGGGGCTCGGGCTCGCTATTGCGAAGGCGATTGCGGAGCGGAATAAGTGGAAAATAAGTTGTAATAGCGACGACAAGATGACTAAATTTATGGTTAAAGTGGCATGATTATAGAGGTGAAAGTGAAGCCGGGGTCGAAACGGGGCGACAAGTTGGAGAAAATGGCGGACGGGTCGTTCGTGGCGTATCTCAAAGCCAGGGCGCACGACGGTGAGGCGAATGCGGCGCTAACCTCCCTGCTCTCTCGGGAGTTTAACGTCGCGAAAACTGCCATCGCGATTAAACGCGGGCAGTCTTCGCGGAATAAATTGGTCGAACTTTAGACTTCTTGGTGAAGTTTTTTGAACTTCGCGGATTTTTGGTCGAGTTCGGCGAAATCCGATTCGCTCGGTGTTTCTTGGATGCCGGAGTTGATGTAGTTTTTGAGGACGCCGACTAAGACGAAGGGGCGGACGAAGACGGAGTGGAGGACGCTCCAGATGATTACGGCGCCGATACCGGAGCAGACTAACATGACGTTGTGGGGGTCGGTGAGGAAGGCGAGTTTGGCGTTTTCGACGGCGGCTTTGGCAAATTCGGCAGCTAAGCTATCGAAGGCACCGGGGAAAGCACTCGCGATGAGGTAGGCAATACCGAAGAAGGCTCCGCCGATTAAGATGAGAGAAATGGCGCCCATGCCGAACACGCGGCCTAAGTTTCTCGCGAGAGTTTTGCCGTGTTTGAAGAAGAGAACGGCGCCTTCCAGAGTGGCTTTCGCGGCTTTTTCGTCTTTTCGGTAGAAGACCCAACCGAGACAGCAGTCGCAAAGGTAAGCGACGACGGTTTGGATGACGCTGGAGATGGTGCTGCCGACGGCGTTGCCGGCGTCGCCACCGATGTTTCGTCCGACTTTCGTGATGACGCGGCCGAGTTCGTTGAAGATGCCTTTGATTACGCCAGTTACGGCATAATATGCGGCGACTGTCAGGAAGCGTTCTTTGACGATCTTTTTGCCTTCGGCGTAAACGTCGCCCTCGAGCTTTCCGTCGGTGATGGCCTTCGTCATCATGGCGATTTGGCCGGCCTTGAAGACATAAGAGACGAAGTGGGAGATAATCGAGACGATGATTATCCCGATTACGACGCCGATGGCGAGACCGATGAGGCCTTTGTCGGCGAGTTGTTTGGCCAGGAGAAAGCCGGCGGCGGAGGTTAAGATTATTATGACAAACGCCAGCGCGTCCCAGAGGAGCCGGCGGATGGAGAATACAAGAGTTTTCTTGTAGATCTCTTTGTTGCTCATTGAAGTTTTTACCATGATTCTATTATAATATAGATGTTCGGAAAAATATAGGGGCTCGGGCGAGTTTGGGCGTCGAGGGGCGATTGGTGATATAATAAAGATAAAATATAGGAGGCTATATGGCAAAAGTTTATTTCACAAAAGAGATTACGCCGGAGGGTCTAAGGAGAGTTTATGAGGCGCTGGGGGTGAAATTGAGTGGGAAAATTGGCGTGAAAGTTTCGACTGGGGAGGCGGGGGCGAAGGGGTATCTCAAGGCGGACCTCATTGGGCCGTTTGTGAAAAGTCTCGGCGGGACGATTGTTGAGTGCAACACGGCGTATCCGGGGAAGAGAAATGTCGCGGAGGAGCACCTCAAGGTCGCGGAAGAGCACGGATTTACGAGTTCTGCTAAGGTGGATATTATGGACGCTGAGGGGGAATTCAAAATACCGTTCGAGAAGGGGAAATATTTGAAATATGATATTATCGGGACGCATTTTAATGATTATGATGCGTTTATTAACCTCGCGCACGGGAAGGGGCACGCGATGGGCGGGTTCGGCGCGAATCTGAAAAATCAGTCGATTGGGTTCGCCTCGCGGAACGGTAAGGCGTATATTCATTCCGCCGGAAAGTCTGAAGATCCGGAGGTTTTGTGGGATAATTTGCCGGAGCAGATTGAATTTATTCACTCCATGGCCGAGGCAGCGACGGCGGTGGCGGATTATTTGAAGGCGCAGGGGAAGCCGATTGCGTATATTACGGTGATGAATGCGATATCTTTGAGTTGCGACTGCGACGCGAATCAGGACGACCCAGTGATGGCGGATCTCGGCATTGTGGCGTCGCTAGACCCGGTCGCGAATGACCAAGCGTTTATTGATATGATTTGGAAGTCGGAGGAGCCGGGGGCGAAAAAATTGCAGGAGCGGATCGATTCGCGCCTCGGACGGGAGATACTTCCCTATGCGGAGGAGTTGGGGCTCGGGGTGAGGGAGTATGAGTTGGTGGAGGCGTAGGGGGGTTGGCCCCGCTTTTTATGGGGCTTTTTGTGGCGGTTTTATTCACGAGGCGGGATTATTTTCCGTCTTTATCGCTGACACTGACGCCGCCGAAGCCGCCGGCTGCGTCGATATAGATAGTGTATTTACCTTTTTCGTGGTTCCCTTTTCGGTCGTCGGACGCGCCGCCGAAGATGAAGCCGGATTTGATTTTTACCTGCACGTCCTCGGGGACTTTAATATCGATGCCACCGAACAGACAAAAGGCTTTTATCACGGTGTCTTTGGTGAATTTCGCGTTTTTTAGGTCGAGGTCTACGCTACCGAAGATTGCTGTGAGGTTGGCGCCGGGGAAGACTTCGCCGTTATAAGTTCGGTCGCTACCAGAGAAAACTGCCATTTCGGAATCCATACTTTTGCCGTCATTGAGGTCGCGAAGCTTTTTCTCGACTTCTTTATCGCCGTCTTTTTTCCAGAGACTTTTCACGATAATCGCGATTCCGGCGACGACTAGAGCTATCGCCAATATAGCCTTCCAGGCCACGTCGAAGGAAAAGACGTTTTGCGCGGCCAAGAGGAGAATTATGCCGGCGGATAGGAAGATTAGATTCGAGATTTTGTCCTTGTCGGTGACGAGGCCGACGAGGCTCGGGATGATGATGAATAACGTCCACCAGCCGTCAAAAAAGACGTTAATGTTGAACAGGCCGAGCGCGTTGCCGCCGAAGATTACGCCGAGTGCGATGATGGCGACGCCCCAGATGATTGATTTGAGTTGTTTTTTCATAGAGCTCCTTTTGAGATTATTATACACGAAAATTTGAGTTTGGCGAGGGTGGGGACGACGACCTATGACTTTGCGTTTAAAGTGGCCTAAAATGTTGATTTTTAACGGTTTCTTTGGTATAATAGAGGTATGATAAATCAGGTTACAAAAGACAGAATTAATAGTCTAGCCGAAGAGTATCGCGAGTTGGCCGCGAAACATAAAGAGGCCATAAAAGAGATTGCCATTTCTGAGCTTCCGGAGATGGTGTATAACTCTAACGCGATTGAAAATTCCACGCTGACGCTTGAGGATACCGAAGATATTTTGATCCGCAATCAGATTCGCAGCGACCACGAAATTCGCGAGATTTATGAGGCGAAGAATCTCGCTAATGCTATTGAGTATTTGATGGATAACCCGGACGAAGAAATTTCCGTGGAGCTGATTTTGAAACTGCACAAAACTTTGCTTTCCAACATTCGTGACGATATTGCTGGGCGGTTTCGCTCGGGGCGCGAGTGGGTGCGCGTCGGGACGCATATTGGCGCAAATCCGGAGTTTGTGAATGGGCTTATGCATGATTTGGTGAGAGAGTACAATTCCGACGACGACAAATATTTCTTGGAGAAAATTGCTTATTTTCATGCCGAATTTGAGAATATTCACCCGTTCGGCGACGGCAACGGGCGAATTGGGCGATTGATTACGAATGAGCAACTCGATATGCTCGGGTTGCCGCCGATTATTATTCCGAATAAATCGAAGTTTGAGGAGTATTATCCCGCGCTTGATGAATACACAAAGACCAGCAAGATTGATAAGTTGACCGAGCTGTTTGCGGGGCTGTTAACCGAGGCGCTATACCGGCGAATCGCCAAACTGACGGCCAAGAAAATTATTCCGGTCGCAGAGTGGGCGAAGGGAAATGGGATTAATCTTCAGGTTGCCACGAATAAGGCTATGCGCGGGACGATCCCAGCGTTTCGGGTAAGGGGGAGGTGGATGGTGGAAGAGGAGTATAAAACTAAACAATGACGAGAGACAGTCGTATAGCCTATGACTACACAATATAATAATCATTCGACGATTTTAGCAGATATAGCATTGGCGATACTCAATGGCAATAAGGATGCTTTGGATATTAATGGGATAAAAGAAATAATAGCATTATATCTGATGATACCTTATATGTCCAATGCGGTTTTAGCTCCGCCGGACAATTCAAGTTTTATGCCGAAAATAACCGGCCGTTTCAGTAGGGATATCAGTTTTAACGATTTAAGAGATACTATCGCGCACTCATTTGTCACCGTGGAAAAGGACGACGGGGACCCAAATAGTAGACATGGCAAAATGCTGTGTTTTGACGACAGAATCATCTGTGGCAGAAAAGATCATTCCGGGAAAGGTCTTCATGGAGGCGCGGTCTTTGTCCCGATTGAATACGCTCGCGACAGGCTGATACAAGCAGCTCGGGAAGTAATAAATGCACACAATGCGAAGAAACATTAAAGACCTGAATACGGTTAATAAGTTCAAGAACTACTAATTTTTGCGGGTAGAGAAGGAGACTGTCTTGCCCGGCTTTATGTAATCATAGACTGATGCGTGGAGCATTCTGAATACACCACTAAGCTCAAGCTCATGCCCAAGAAAGACTACTCTGCGTTAATGCCACGCGAGTTCTGAGGTGCGTATATACAGGCAAAGAGATTTAAACTTCTGGGGATTTATGGGGTAAATATGACCACGAACTAAGATAACATGAACATTTAAAAAAATAATTAAATATTGCCATCAATGGCATGATATTTAAATTCTTTTTCGAAGAAGTATTCGCAAAATATATTCCATCTAATATGCAAAATGTGATAAAATAAAGATATGGACAAGCAAGCATTGGTGGAAAAAATCAAAAGTAACTTCAAGCAGCGTTTTAGGGTTATAGACAACACCGGCAAAGATAAGAAGGCTGTCGATGGGACTTTCCCAGACGTTATATTGATGCGGCCTATCCCGCCGAAAAATGATGACATTTTATTTATTATGAAAATAGAAAACGGTGAGAATATGATAGACAGCGTTGCTGAGTGGAGGATCATGAGCAATTCTAGAGCAGTTCCTTATGTCGTAGTACCAGAAGAAAAGCTCAATGAAGCAAAAACATTGGCAAATGCGGCAAATGTACGCATACGTTTTGCAAGTTTTTCATATAAAAAAGGCGGCGATTTGGAGAGTATTAGGTATGAGTAGTGAATTGACGGGTGTTATAGTCGGCTCAATTTTAGCAATCATAGGAGGCATAATCGGCAATTCTTTCACGTCTTGGCGGGAACGAAAGAGAGAGGAAAAATCTATTAAGGTTTGCATAGGTGATGAACTTGGCGAGATCAAAGAAGTTATAGACAGAATGAACGAAGTTTGGAATACGGCGCATATACTATCGCCATCACATATCCAAGATATACTTGATAGTACCGGAAATTATGAAAAGTTACGAGTTCGCCTTTTTTTAATAAAAAATGAAGACACGAGAAAAGAAATAAATTTATTCTACAAAAAACTAAAAGCCGCGTGCAGAGATAAGAAGAATGAAGTCGGTAGTCTTAACGATGACGACGAATCTCGAAAGACGCAGGGCGAAATCAATACAAGCTTTCAACAATTAGGTAACGAAGCAAAAACATTGCAAGACAAACTAAGATAGCTCTTCCGCGTCCACGATGGCGCTACTACACAAATAAAAATTACCGCCACATTCGGCGCAATAGTCAAGTGGTGAGCGTTGCACGGAACGTCTTGATGCAGTTTCGAACATTCGGGCGCGCCTCTGTGGCGTGGTTGATTGGCTATTTGAGAACCCAGATTACGATCCAAAGCCGCGAGTCATCCCGAAGGAGAAATACCCTGTTTTAGTAGATGTAACGTTCTAACTAGGAATAGCAAGGAGATGAACATTGAACCAATGTAAAGTAATTACTTAATTCCTACAATGCCATTGAAAAACATTGTCAATACCATTTTGGTACATTCTGCTTATGTTTTCCACAAAAATTACAGAGAAGATTTGACGAAGCGTACTTATGATGTTGTAATTTTTACAAGAATGTGCTATAATAGATGTAATTCATCTACCGAGTCGTAGATAGAAGGGTCGGAATCGTCAGTTTTTGCTGGCGATTCTAGTTTTATAAGACCCATGCAATTCATACGCTTTTTTGCAATTTAATCTTTTTGCTCTCATATTTAATATAATAAGCAGATCTAATTACCCAATATCCATCGCGCTTAGCCAAAATAGCATAATAATCCTCATCTTTAAACCAAAAAACTACATCTTTTGTGCTGCCGTCGTGCTTGCTAGGCTCTTCCCAAACAAGAATACTATCATCCTGGTAGTTCTCAACGATAGCCCTAGTCCACAAGACACGTTCACATCGTTCTTTTTCTGGAACACCTTCACTACCACCAATTACATGCCAAAAACCACCTTCTTTTTCAAGCGCGATTGGTCTTTTTCTAGCTTTAACTACCATCCCATCAAAATAAAAAGGATTGCTTTGATCGTAATATTTTTTATACTCAGAATAAATAAGCTGGCAATATTCTTCCCAATTATTATCCCAAGGTATTATGACCGGTGGCCATTCAAGGCGCCGTATTTTATTAGCGCCATCCATTATTTATTCCAATCCGGCTTCCAAATAAAGATATTAGTTTTTTTCGCTTGGTAATGTACTCTTAATTAGAGAAATACCAGAACGGTTCTTAATTTTTTCAATTACCGCTCGTTTGTAATTACTAATAATTTCGCCCCTATTTTCTGCCATAACTGCGCCAATTAAAATATCAGCTAACTGCAATAATTCTATTTCGTGCGATCGCACTAACTGTATACGTTTTATTGTCTTTCTATCAAAATCATACGCATTATTACTCAAAACTTCGCGTAATTGATTAACCCTTGTTCCGCCAATCGTATCTTTAATATCAAGATATATCTCATAATTTAATCTATCATCAATAATAGTCTTCAACATTTCGAAGTACATCTTATAATACCATTCGTTATGCGTTTGACCATACTTCTCATGGTTCAGTTCGTCTTTATTTGGAATAACTATACATCTAAAGTTCAATTCCGAATTATCAAAAAAGTAATCAATCAAGTCCAAATACAAATCAACATTGCTCTTCGCAATTTTTGTCCACTTAACCTCAATATAGCCATGAAAACCATGCTTTTCTTTTATGCTTCTGATACGCGAATAAGCATCATGTTTTACGCCATTGTCGCACCACACCCCTCCAATAGTCATGACTTTCTGGCCATCATGCTCCAGATGGCAAGATTCATCACAAAAAATCGATATTGAGTTTGTCATACTACCATTATATCATCCTACGCATATTTTACGACCTCCACGAAAACAAATAGCACCGTTAGCACGCAAGCGGTAAAAAATTAAAATAACAGATACGGCACGCGTTTTTATCCACTTGTTTGCAAGTGGATGATTTTTGTGAAAAATGGCAATAAAATGGCGGTAGCTCACCGATTGTTTACGGTCGGTGGTTATAGGGGTGGCACAGATTGAACACGATCGGTGAATGAACTATCACGGTATAATAGCTATATGAATATTCGCCAAGTTAAAGAGTTCTTTGAAGACAAGAAAAATACTCCCTGCCCACTAACCGAGAGGCTTATTAAGGCTGGATATCAGCAAACTAGCGACGGATACATAGATCTAGCAAAGAAGCGCGGCATAACCGTAGATTACACAAAGGCAGAGCCAATACAATATTGGCATCTTATCGAAGAGTACATCCCAAGCGTTCCAGAAAACAAGATGTTTAGCAAAAGCATCGTTTGCGGTGAGCTAATATTCTGGATGGCCGAAGTGTCCAAAGCGGTGTCAGAAAGCGAATTAGAGGATCTACTTGAAGGGATCAGCGCTGACGGAGATAAAAGTTCCACTCCGCTAGAATACGATCGTATTAAATGGAATAAAGAAATCCAGAATCTCTGCTTTGACGCAATTGTAAATACAGTCGAAAAACAA
Organism: Candidatus Saccharimonadota bacterium; assembly: GCA_017405265.1. Taxonomy (GTDB): domain Bacteria; phylum Patescibacteriota; class Saccharimonadia; order Saccharimonadales; family Saccharimonadaceae; genus Nanosyncoccus. The sequence continues at coordinate 72,349 of JAFRAS010000005.1, read as the reverse complement.
TAACTTTCCTGTGGAAAACTTAAGATATGGACGGCTACCCTGGCGGCCGTTTTAAGGTGTTATTGTGGTATAATTATAATAAGTTTATTAATAACTAATTGCGGCAAGAATATGGATGAATTTACGAATAAAAAGGAGCTTAGTGAAGAAGATATTAAGAATCGCTATATCACGCCGGCATTGAATAGTGCCGGATGGAATAACGACGAGTTTCGCATGGAGCTCAAAATCAAAACACAGTTTACTGATGGGAAGATTAGCCTTAGCGGTAATCGCGCCCATCGAGAAAAGCCAAAGTTTGCCGACTATGTTCTCTATACCGAGACCAATTATCCAATTGCCGTAGTAGAGGCAAAAGACAACAATCACACCGCAATTTATGGCCTACAACAAGCTATGGACTACGCCGTGAAGCTAGATATCCCATTCGCCTACAGTTCGAATGGTGATTATTTTGTTGAACATGATTTCCTAACCGGTCAAGAGCGCGATATTCCACTCGCAGCATTTCCTGGAAAACCAGAATTGTTAGCACGTCTAGCACGAGCAAAAGGTGAAGCGCCAAGCGTTAAATACTTCACGCCAGGACAAGATATTATTAAACAACCATATTACTCTGGCCAGAATACTAATACGCCACGCTACTATCAACGTATTGCAATTAACCGCACTATCAACGCCGTGGCGAATGGCCAAAATCGCATCCTGCTCGTAATGGCAACAGGTACCGGCAAAACTTATACCGCATTCCAGATTATCTATCGCCTATTGAAGAGTGGCGCGAAGCGCAAGATCCTATATCTTGCGGATCGCAATTTCCTCGTCGATCAATCTATTGAGCAAGACTTTAAGCCGCTGGAAAGACAAATTCATAAAATCAACTTCCGCAAAGATACGCGCGAGACCATTGGCGCATATGATGTCTATTTTTCGTTATATCAACAGCTGGCAGACCGCGATAATGACGGCATAGATGATGAAGAAACAGACTACGACGAAGACGGGGATGGCGTAATCGAGAATACTGATGTTTCGAGCCGCCTCGAACAACTCTTCTCTCGCGACTTCTTCGATTTGGTAATCGTAGATGAATGTCACCGCGGTAGCGCCAAAGAAGCAAGTAACTGGCATAAGATCCTAGAATACTTTAGTGGCGCAACTCAAATTGGTATGACCGCAACACCAAAAGAAACTAATGACGTGTCAAATATTAGTTACTTCGGCGAACCGGTCTATACTTATAGCCTCAAAGAAGGTATTGAGGACGGTTTCTTGGCGCCTTTCCATGTAATTGAAGAAACTACCAACATTGCCGACGGTTGGCGCCCTATGGTCGGCCAATTAGACGAAAACGGCAACGAAATTCCAGATCGCATTTACATAAACTCTGATTTCGATACGAATATCGTGCTCCGCGATCGTACTCGCGAAGTGGCCGCCAAAATTACCGATTATCTAAAGCAAACAGATCGTATGCAAAAGACAATCGTGTTCTGTCCTACCGAAGATGCGGCTGATAGAATGCGTAAAGAACTTATTAATCTAAATAGCGATATGGTTCAAGAAAACCCAGATTATATTGTGCGCATTACTGGTGGCGACAAATTCGGCAAAGACAAATTAGATTACTTCATTTCAGTAAGTGAAAAGTATCCAGTAATCGCAACTACATCAAAGCTTCTATCTACCGGCGTAGACTGCAAGATGGTGAAGCTGATCGTACTAGACGAAGTAATCGGTTCCATGACGGAATTTAAACAGATTATTGGCCGCGGTACACGTTTGCGTGTCAACGAAGGCAAAACTCATTTTGCAGTTATGGACTTCCGCGGAAATACCAAACAATTCGCCGATCCAAAATGGGATGGTCCAGTCGAAGTTAGCCCTGGCTATGCGCCTGGTAATGGTGGCACGACAAAACCTGCATCAACTGGTGGCGTAATTACATTCGGCGACAACGAAACGCCAATTGTAGATTTTGATGGATGCAAGGTTCAAGTTGTAAACGAAGAAGTGAAAATCTATGACTTTGAAAGCGGTAAACTAATTCGCACTGAAAGTCTTTCTGATTATATTAAGCGTACATTTACCGAAATGTTCCCAACCATAGAAGATTTTAATGATATTTGGCTAGGCCATGCATCAAGGAATGTAGCCGAGCACGATATTGCCGCAAAAGGTGTCGATCTAGAAGCATTCAAGAACGAGACAAATTCCGAAGATGTAGACGATTATGATCTCATTCGCGAGTTAGTATACAATTTACCAGCTAAATCGCGTTACGAGCGCGCTAAGGCGGTCAGAGAGGGTAATTTCCTTGATAGATATCCAGACGAATTCCAAAAAACTATCATTAATCTACTTCTAGACAAATACGTAGAGTTCGGTATAGACGAAATCGAAAAGACATCCGTGCTAAAGCTCGAAGAATTCGAACAGTATGGAAGTCCAGTTAGAATAGCTGAAAGATTTGGTGGTATTGAAAGCTACGACAAAATGAAAAAAGACTTAATTAAAGAGCTATATAAATAATTCAGAAAGGACCAAAATGGCAAGCATCTCAACATTTGTAAAATCAATACGTCAAATAATGTGGAATGACGCTGGTGTTAACGGCGATGCGCAACGTATCGAGCAGCTCACATGGATGCTTTTCTTAAAGGTTTATTCTGAAAAAGAAAAGGAATGGAAATTCGAAGATCCTAACTGGACTTCAATTATTCCGGAAGAATGCCAATGGGATAACTGGGCCCATGATGATTTTTCTGGCAAAGCCATTACTGGCGATAAGCTACTCGATTTCGTAAATAGTACGCTCTTCCCAACCCTAAGAAAACTTGAGGTTACGAATGATACATCAATTAAAAAATCAATCGTAAAGACGACTTTTGAAGACGCAAACAACTACATGAAAGATGGTGTGCTTCTCCGTCAGGTTTTAAATATAATTGACGGGATTGATTTTGGGGATTATGAACAATCTCATGCATTTGGAGAAATTTATGAATCGATTTTACTTGAGCTTCAAAGCGCTGGTTCTTCTGGCGAATTTTATACGCCACGCGCTGTAACTGAATTTATAGCTGAAATGGTAGACCCAAAAGTCGGCGAAAAGATGGCGGACTTTGCTTGTGGTACCGGCGGATTCTTGACAAGTTGGATTCATCAGCTAGAAAAGAAGATTAAAAGCGCTGCGGACCGCGAAGAGCTCGGAACATCAATCTATGGCATCGAGAAGAAGCAATTCCCGTATATGCTCTGCGTTACAAACATGCTTCTCCATGGCGTAGATGTGCCACAAATTTATCACGATAATTCGCTCACAAAAAATGTGCTTGATTATACCGAGAAAGATAAGTTTGACGTTATTTTAATGAATCCACCTTACGGTGGAAAAGAAAAAGCAGACGTCAAAAGCCATTTTCCTAAAGATATTGCATCTAGCGATACGGCCGACCTGTTTATGGCGGTAATCATGTATCGCTTAAAGAAGAATGGTCGCGCAGCAGTAGTCCTTCCTGACGGCTTCCTATTCGGTACCGATAGCGCAAAACTGGCGCTTAAGAAAAAACTTATAAGCGAGTTCAATCTTCATACAATCATCCGCCTACCAGGCAGTGTATTTGCACCATACACATCAATTGCAACAAACCTGCTATTCTTCGATAATTCTGGGCCAACCAAAGAAACCTGGTTCTACCGCATGGATATGCCGGCTGGCCGCAAAGCATTCAATAAAACTAATCCTATTGCCCTAAAAGATTTAGTGCCAGTCAAAGAATGGTGGAGCGACCGTAAAGTAATTGAGGACGAGAAGAAGAGCGAAGATTCTACGATTACTTATAAGTCTAAAAATTACACCGCAGAAGAAATTGCCGACCATGGATATAACTTAGAATTGTGCGGATTCCCGCAAGAAGAAAAGGTAATCCTAAGCCCAGAAGAAACGATTACGAATTTCATCGCAAAACGCGAAGCATTAGAAAAAGAAATCGACGCAAAGCTGGAAGAATTAAAGCAATTATTGGAGATCAAATAATGTCCACTATTTGCGATGATTTACGCGCGGCAATCCTACAAGCCGCAATGCAGGGCAGGCTAACCAAACAATCACCGGAAGATGGCGACGCCCAACAGTTACTCGAGAAAATCTACGCCCAAAAAATCAACAATCGAAAAACTAAAAAACTTGAGGAGATTACTGACAAAGATCTCCCGTTTGAAATACCTTCAAGTTGGCGATGGGTTCGTACTGGATTCATATGCGACATAATTAGCGGCACATCATATTCTTCGAAAGATATTGCCTCGGATGGCATCAGGATTTATCGAGGTGGTAATGTAGTCGACGGTGGTTTATTGAAAGACTTGGAAGATGATGTTCGAATCAAAAAGCAATTGGCCGACGAAGAGAAAAAAGTAAAAAAGGGCGACGTAGTTATAGTTGCTTCTACTGGAAGCCAAAAAGTCATTGGAAAACCATGCTTAGTTACGAATGATAATGATGGTTACATCGGTGCTTTTCTAAGAATACTCCGAGTATCTAACGCAATAATGCCAGACTTCTTCTGGTGCTATATTAGGTCAAACTTATATCGTGACGCAATTCGTTCACGCGCCGTCGGAACAAATATTAATAATGTCAAAACGGAATATATTACAGAAAATGTTTTTCCAATCCCGCCACTGGCTGAGCAAAAACGTATTGTCGAAAAAGTCGACGAGCTCATGGCTCGCGTCGCTGATTTAGAACAATCAGCTGACGCTCTCGCGTCGCTGAAAAAGGCTTTCCCTGACGATATTAAGGCTTCTTTATTGCAAGCCGCAATGCAAGGCAAACTAACTAAACAATTACCGAAAGACGGCAGCGCAGAAGATCTACTCGAAGAAATTAAAGCCGAGAAAGAAAAGTTAATCGCCGAAGGCAAAGTCAAGAAGCAAAACCCCCTCGCACCAATAACCGACGATGGGATTCCATTTAGCATCCCCGATAACTGGAAGTGGGTGCGCTGGGGCGATATCGTTAATGTAGTTTCGGCACGCAGGGTTCATCAATCCGACTGGAAAAAGAGCGGCGTCCCTTTTTATAGAGCTAGGGAAATTGGCAAATTAGCGGACTATGGCTTTGTTAATAATGACCTATTTATTTCGCAAGAGTTATTTGACGATTATTCCAAAGGCGGCTTACCAAAAAAAGATGATTTAATGGTTACAGCAGTCGGAACTCTCGGCAAAACGTACGTAGTAAAAGAATCTGATAAATTTTATTACAAAGACGCAAGCGTTCTGTGTTTCGAAAACTATTATTGTAATCCTTTTTTCCTTAAATATTTAATGGGCTCTCAAGTCATGAGAGATCAAATCGAAAGTAATTCTAGCGGGACAACCGTAGGGACACTAACGATTGTTAGAGTAAATGATTATATCCTTCCACTACCGCCACTTGCCGAACAAAAACGCATTGTAGTACGCCTAAATACTCTTATGCAAAACATTAACGTGGTGGGAGATTTAATCGCGAGCGAATAAAATGGGTAAAACTAAGTATCCAGTTCGAGAAAATATGATTCTAGTAGCACTAGACTCCAAATACACCTATATTCCAAAAGAAGTCTTTGTTATGCTATTTGAAAATTCACATATTTACTATAAAAGAGACTACATTAAGGCCCTCGAAGATAACAAAATTAAATTTAGTAAATTACGAGATTTGAGCCGCGAAGCAGGGATCCCATATTCACTGTTCTTTGCGCCAATTGAAAAGGTTGAAGAAAATATTAATAAAAACAATGAGATTTTGTTTACTGGAATACAAGAAGGCCCTATCGCAATTGCAAGCCGTGGCGACATTAGAATACGCGATATTAACCTTATAGTTAAAGATATTCAAAAACGACAACTATTCCTAGCAAAAAACCATCGAGAAGTCGTGCCTAATCCAATCTTAAATTTGCGCCAACAGCAAACCTCAACCGATATGGCAAACTTAATCATAAAAAGCCTTAACTTAGACATGGATAAATTTAGGAATTATTCATCAAAAGACTCAGCTTACAACTATCTAGTCTCATGTCTAGAGAACAATAATATAATAATCTCTAGAAGCCGAAAGGGAGTAATGCCGCAAACGATTAAGCCTGGCTTGAACTTTAGCGGTTTTTCGGTCAAGCACAAAAAATACCCAGCCATATTTTTGCATTCAAAAGACGAAGATAGAATAAACGACCCAGCTGGACGACGCATTTTTACCATTTTCCTCTTACTTGCATGTATAGCAAATAAGCGATTTGCTACCGTATCGTACAACCAAAGCGTTGAAGAGCCTGCGCAAAATATCGAATATATAGTAGCAGAAGAAATTTTAATGCCGGAAGATGCGATAAGCGGAACCCGTATTGACAACATAAATGAATTAGAAAATATAGCGGAATTCTTTAAAGTGACTCCGAGCATGGCCTTGGTAAGATTAAAACGATTAGGATGCATTGACAGAGAAACCTTTGAAAAGATCTTTGAGCTACTAAAAAACAAATGGAAAAATGACTCGGAGCAACAATCTAAAATGGGTTTTAAGTTCAATATAAAAGATACCACTAGAATCGTTACTTATAATGGAAAGCTTTTTACAACTGAAGTTATAAATTTATTAAGAGCCAACAAACTCTCTGCCGGAGATGCTAGCAGATTACTATTCTTCAAGAAAAAATCGAAATCACTTCTGAACGAGCTGAAGGAGAATATATGAGCGGAGTCTATTATTATAAAACAAAATATCTTATCGACGAGACGCCGGCAGCGAGTCTAAAAAATGAATGGATGAGAACAGATTTCTTCAAGGAAAATTGTTTCGTTCCGGAAGAAATAATGTATGAACTCCGAGACAATTACGAGCTTGACCTTAATGAACTTAAAAAGAGCCAGATACCAGTGTCTTACGATATTCTGAATGCATTGCAAATTGTCATGGCTCAAGCTAAAATTGTAAAACTATACCAAAATGAGGGGAATGGAGATGCGCTTATTGTCGCCACCGCAATGGCAATGAGGAATCTCGAAAATACAAAATTGATAAAAGATGAGTGGGCGATAGTTACAAGTGATAAAGGCGTAGTAACACTTGCTAAAAATCTCGCGATCAAGTGTATCGATAAGAATAGTTTTTATGGAGTGCTAAAACAAAAATTTAAAAATGAACAAGAAAAAAATAGTGGTAGTCTCTAATAAGATGTATCGCCCACTCGGCTTTTTTGCGGAGCAAAAAATGAACTTTCGCTTTGCGAAAGTTCTAATTTCGTGGTAGGTTTGCCTCGCTCGCTCAGCTCGCGAGTTTTCCCTTTTATAAAATCTCCGTAGGAGATTTTATGGTGAGTCGGGAGGGACTCGAACCCTCGACACCGGGCTTAAAAGGCCCGTGCTCTAACCAGCTGAGCTACCGACCCAGGAATGTAAAATACCGGGTGAGCGTTGGCGTTCGACCCAACGTATCCTATTATATCACACTTTTGGCTTTTTGTGAAGACTGCACGGCAAAAATTAATATCTTCTGCTTTTTGTCTCCTGAATCCTTCTGACTTGTTCCATATGTTTCTCTCTAATAGACTCATCCGGGCAGGCGAGCGGAGAGAGCTTTGCTAAGATTTTGTTGAAATTTTTGGCAATTTCGGGGGAGTCGGGTAAATTTTCATAGATATCCCCAAAACGACAGTTCAAGCCGATTATATAATCGTTGTCTTTTAGATTTTTTACTGACCAATCGCCACGGATAGTAGTCCAAATAATTGGGATAACCGGAACTTCAATTCTGTCCTTTGAGAAAAATACTCTGAGGTATTTGGCGTGATTTTTATTTTGCAAGAGCGGGCTATAGAAAAAGTTTCTCTGGTCCCCGATATATTGAAGCCATTTCGGGCGGTTTGCGTCGCCATAAATGCTACCGCCGTAATCCTTGCACTCGAATACGAACAGACCTTTTTTCGAAACGACGAGAACATCTATTTCTGAGGTTTTGCCATTACTAGCCGGGATATAAACATTATGAAAAATCTGACCTTCGGGGACATCAAATTTTTCGATGAGCGTATGATAAAGGGCTTTTTCGGCGGAGCTGCCGAGGCCCCTCCATTCATCAGAATCATTTGTTTTGTCGGAGCCTTGATAAGAAGTCGCCCAGAAAATTATACAGATAATGATTAGGAGAAACACCGAAATCGCTATTACAAGCAACCAAAATAAACTCATTTTTATATTATATCACTTTTTTGTTATTTTTCAAGCATATTTGCTTTTTCGACACAAAAAACGGGCTTTTTGAAAAAGTCCGGAATTCGTGGTGGGCGATAGAGGAGTCGGACCTCTGACCTCGTCTACGTCAAAGACGCGCTCTAGCCAACTGAGCTAACCGCCCGTAGTTTCATTATACCGCAAAGACGCGAATTTGTCAAAACAATTTGTGCCAGAGGAACTTTTCGTAGCGACCATTGCTATACATTGACCAGGCGGTCCAGCCAGAACGAGAATAGATTTCGTAGGCGCAGCGCACATTCATCTCAATATCGAAACTGTCGCAGAGCTCGCGCCCCTCGAGAATACGAATCTGGAAAGCGCCGACGCTGTAGCCATACTTTTTGCCGTTAATTTCGTAAATCAGGTCGGTGTCGCCGACGTTATCGGACTTGCAAGAGCTTTCGGCTTTCATCACGGCCGTCGCGGTCTCGGTGTCCCAATCGTATTTTTTAATCTCGGCTTCGATGGCGGTGCAATCATATTCCGTGGGCCAGGGCGGGACGACCTTGGCGTGCCACCAGCCGGGATTCACAATGGTCGCGACGACCATAACGACGCCGAGGATAATCAGAAAACGACGGAGGATTTTCCACATTATTTTTCGGCCTTTTCTTCGCGGCGGGAGGCGCGAATAGAGTTCACGAGTTTTTTCAGGGTGGCGGTCATGATTTTTCGGCGTTCTTTGTCAATATTCATATAAGACTTCACGAGGGCGGGGGCGGAAGTGCTCCACTTCAGCGCCAGGTCCATCGGAGTGCCGACGCCGGTGTTTTCGAGGACGTCGAAGAGGACGCTCACGAAAACCTGGCGCTCTTCGTCCGTCGCAGATTCGTGCCAGCGAGTAATCGTGCGGTCGGTGAAGTCGGAACGTTTCGAGGTGGTCGAGCGGATGAGCTCAGTTCCCTCGACCTCCCAACTGTAAATATCATGTTCCATGAGATTTTCGGCGACGCTTTTTACCACGGTGAATTTTTCGCGGTGCTCCATCAGGCGGCCGATGACGGAATCTTGGGGAATGAAGGAATCGATGCGGGGCAAAATCGAGAAACCGAGGTCCTGGCTCAAAAGTTCTTTTGAGAGACCGGGGCCGTCGAAATTATAGACCTTGCGGATGCGGCGCTGGATTTTGTCGGGGGCAGTGACGGCGGAATAGACGGCGAGGTTGCCGCCTTTGCTGTGGCCGCCGAGATAAAGAGAAGAAAGCGGGTGGCGACGGTAAAAATCACTCAGATACTTTTTCGCCTCGGCCTGGGCGGGAACTTCGGCGCCGAGAGACATATTGAAATCTTCGCGCCAGCCGTAAATCGTGCCATCGGTGCCGAGAAAAGAGAGAAAAAAGTCGCGAGGAGAGAATTGGATGGCGATGGCGGAAAATTGCTTTGCGGCGTCTTTGTCGTTTTCACGGCGGTAGAAACTGAGGCGGAGATTTTTAAAGCGCTCGGAATCGATGAGCAGGTCAACAAGTTCGCGGTCTTTATCCCACAGGAAGGCAGATTTTGGCAGAGGTTGCATCTTTTTTAGGGCGGAGGAAATCGAGGAGTTCGGGTGGAAGGGGATTTTATTGAAGGGAAGGTAGGAAATGCGCGAAAAAATCATCGCGTCGATGTCGTTAATCGGGTGCGCGGGAGAAAAACGGAGGTCGCCACGCCACTTCAAATAATCCAAAAGATTTGCCATAAGTTATATTATATTTTAAGTCTTGAAATTCGGCAAGAGGCGTGGTAAAATAGGACTATGCGAGCGTAGCTCAGTTGTTTAGAGCGCTTCCTTGCCAAGGAAGAGGTCGAGAGTTAGAGTCTCTTCGCTCGCACCAGTATTTTAATTAAAACAAAAAGGACAAAAATGGCACACATCAAACGCTCATATATCGACGTTCATTGGTTGATTTATATTATTCGGGGGGTCGTCGGGACGCTGATTGGGATGCTGTTATTGTTTTATCGTGGGGGCGACACGGAGTTGCTAAAAATTACGACTATGGTTTATCTATTGCTGATTGCGGTAATAGATTTTTTCATTGCGATTTTCAGAGCGCACCGGAAAGAGGGGTGGGGAGTGTCGATTATTACGGCGGTGTTCGAGGCGGCGGTGGCGATCGCGATGATGCTGGTTTTAAACAATAGCACTGATAATGCGTGGTATATTATTGCGGCGAGCTACACGGCGATTCGCGGAATCTTCGAGCTTATTATTGCGTTCAAAACGACTATCGACCCGACGGACCGGTTTATCTGGCTTCTGTCCGGCATTTTTGGCTGCGTCACGGCGGCGGCGATTTTTAACGTGGACAGTTTTGGGATGCAATTTTTCGGGGCGTATCTTATTCTTATCGGGGAGGCGAATTTAATCTACGGGGTTCACAACAAAAATCAGAAAATCGAAGATTCGATTGCAAGAAAAGAGGCGCGGAGGAAAAAATAGGGCTGGCTCAGCCCTATTTCCCTGGCGTTTTTAGTGTTTTCCGATGAATTCGCGGGTGTCGTCGGCGTATTCTTCGTGGTCGAGGACGTATTTTAGGTGAGCCATGAAGTAATTCTTCGGGTCGCCCGTGGTCATCCATTCGCCGCGGGTTTTTTCGACGTAAACTGGGCCGTCGGCGGTCAGGCGAGTGATGGCGTCAACCGTCCAGAGTTCGTTATCGAGACCGATATTTTTCGGGTCGAGATAGGGGAAAACTTCCGGGGTTAGGAGGTAGCGACCGTAGGAAGTGAGGTTCGAGGGAGCGTCTTCAATCGCGGGTTTTTCGACGATATTTTTTAAGGTTTTCTTTTCTTCGTCTTCGAGGCGGATGATGCCGTATTTATTCAAAACTTCTCTCGGCATTTCTTGAGAGATGATGATGGCTTTCGCGTCGGGGTGGGACTCGTAAGAGTCGATTAGGGTGCGGACGTCGGAAGAGCCGAAAACGACGTCGTCAGAGTAGAGCACCACGAAGGCCTCGTCATCGTTGATATATTCCCTGGCGGTGGCGATGGGGGAGCCGTTGCCATAAGGGAGATCGGGGTTTTGGGTGATGACGGTGATTTTTGGGAGGTTCAAGACTTCTTTCACAGGCTTAAAGCGGTCTTGCTTGCCCTGGGAAGCGAGTTGTTTTTCGATATGGGGGACGGAGTTGTGGAAATAGTCGTCGTAGATTGGTTGGCCGTCTTTCGTAGCGACGATAATGATTTCTTCGATGCCGGCTTCGGCACATTCTTCAACTACGTATTGCATAATCGGTTTCGCGCCGATGGGGAGCATGCCTTTCGGGATGGTCTTGGTGATGGGGAGGTAACGCGAGGCAAAGCCAGCGTCGGTAATAATCGCCTTTGTCGGTTTTTTATACATAAAAACTCCTTTTTAATGGAATTATTATAGCACAGATTTTCGGCGTGTGGTATAATGAAAGCATGAGCATTGCTGAATGGATTATTATGGTTATTCTCGCAATCACGCTACTGGTATTTTTGGTGGTCGGGATTGTGTTTTTAGTAAAGTTAATTGGGCTGGTTAAAGAGACGCAGAAAGTGGTCGAGAAGGGGGCGTATGTTGCGGACAAGGCCGGAGACATTGCGGAAAATGTCAAGGGGTTGACCTCGGTTGGGGGAGTAGTGCAGGCTTTTTCGGAAAAAATGGTGGATAATATGAAAGGAGCCCAAAATGGCAAAAAAGACAAAAAGTAAGAAAAATGGATTTTTAATCGGGGCACTGATCGGGGGCGCGATTGGGGCAGTGGCGGGGGTTTTGAATGCGCCGAAATCTGGGAAGGCGACGCAGGCTGATATCAAGCGGAGCGCGAAAAAAGTGGCGAAGAAAGCGAGTTCCGAGGGGAAGAAAATCGAGCGCGCGGCGGCCAAAAAGGCGACGGCAGTGAAAAAAGCAACAGGCGCGAAAACGGCTAAGCCGGTAACAAAAAAGACTACGGTCGCCAAGAAAAAGTCAACGAAAAAGTAATAATTAACAGATTATTATTGTAGTTGTGCTTGCGGGGGCGGGGTTGGTCGTGTAAGATGGAATTAAAGCTCCAAATTCGCCGAGTTGGGGTATAATTAAATCAAAAGGAGTGATATGGCAAAGAAAGCAGAAGATACGCCAAAAGAGAAAGTTGATAGCGGTAAAAATGAGGCGCTGAAACTCGCGATGGCGCAGATTACGAAACAATTCGGGGACGGGTCGATTATGAAACTCGGAGATACGCCAAAAATGGATGTCGAGTTGCTTCCCTCGGGTTCGCTGTCGCTCGACCTTGCGCTCGGCGGAGGATACCCCAAGGGGCGAATTATTGAGATTTATGGTCCGGAGTCGTCCGGAAAAACCACCTTGGCGCTTCACGCGATTGCCGAAATCCAGAAACAGGGCGGGCAGGCCGCGTTTATTGATGCGGAGCACGCGCTCGACCCGGCTTATGCGAAGAAAATTGGAGTTAATACGGCGAATTTGTTGATTTCGCAACCGGACAACGGCGAGTCGGCACTCGAAATTTGTGAGACACTGGTGCGTTCCGGGGCGGTGGATCTTATCGTGGTGGATTCGGTGGCGGCGCTCGTGCCGCAGGCCGAAATTGATGGCGATATGGGTGATGCGCAGATGGGACTCCAGGCACGCTTGATGTCGCAAGCGATGCGAAAACTCACTGGTATTATCAGCAAGAGTAAGGCTACGGTTATCTTTATCAACCAGATTCGGATGAAGATTGGTGTGATGTTCGGAAATCCGGAGACCACGACCGGCGGAAACGCGTTGAAGTTTTATGCTTCGGTCAGGATTGACATTCGCCGGATTGGGCAGATTAAAGAGGGCGACAATATCACTGGCAACCGCACGAAGATTAAGATTGTGAAGAATAAAATCGCGGCGCCGTTCCGCACGGCTGAGTTCGACATTATGTATAATGAGGGTATTAGTAAGACTGGTGACATTCTCGACCTTGGCGTGCAATATGGCGTGGTTGAGAAGGCGGGTGCGTTCTTCAAATATGGCGGCGAGACGCTCGGCCAGGGACGCGAAGCGGTGAAAAAACTCTTCCGCGAGAAGCCCGAAGTGATGAAAAAAATCGAAAAAGAAGTGCGCGACAAAGCATTAAATGAAAATAATCAGCAATAGCGAGGAATTTTCGGAAAAGCCGGGGCAGGACGAGGAGTCCGCCGGCTTTTTTGTGGTGACCGAGCTCAAACCGGCCCTCAAGAATAAGGAGAGGGTGAACGTTTTTCTCGACCAAAAGTTCGCGTTTTCGCTCACGATATCAGAGGTGGTGGACGAGAAATTGAAGGTCGGGAGCGAAATTTCTTCGGAGAGACGAGACGCGCTCCAATCGCTGTCGGAATTTGGAAAATTATACGAAACGACGCTCGTCTGGGCGCTCGCGAGACCGAGGTCGGAGCGCGAAATTCGCGACTACCTCGAGCAGAAACGTAAAAAACGCGAGATTGAGAATCGGAGATATGACGAATTTCTCGCGCGACTCAAAAATGACCCAGAATACCGCGAAAAAGTGAAAAAAATCCGCGAAGAGACACGTGAGAAAAATCAAAAGTTAAAAGAAAAAGACTGGACGCAGGACAACCGGGCGGAATATACGCGATTTTATCGCACGAATTTACCGACTAAGCCAGCGCCGAATTTCGGGCGGGAGATGCAAGAGAAAATTATAGAGAAGTTAAGAAAAGTGGGGCTCGTGGACGACGTGGCTTTTTCTAAATTTTACATCGAGAACCGGGCGACAAAAAAGGGGATTTCGCGGCGAAAATTGAAGCTTGAGCTCGCGAAAAAAGGGATTGAAAAAAGCGTCGTTTCGGAGGTTTTTTCGGGGAGCGAGCGGAGCGACGAGGAAGAAATAAAAAAGATTATATTAAAAAAGCGCCGAAAATACCCCGACGACAATAAGATGATTAGTTATCTTTGCCGCCAGGGGTTTGAGTTTGAGCTGGCGCGAAATTTGCTTCGCGAAATGGATTCACAAAATCAGGAATGAAATTTTCTTTTTCGGCCTTCACCTTTATCTTCGCTTCTTCGTCTTTCACAATAACTTCGTAATCGTTAATTTCGACGATTTCGGAACGGGGGATGAAGAGTTCGGGGTCGGAGATGGCTTTAAAACCGCGGCGTTTCACGATGAGGTCTTTTACCATCATGGAATTAGTCTCGAGATGATAAGAGGTAACGGTGCCGAGTTTCGTGCCGCGCTTCGTGAGAGCCTTGAGACCGATGAGAGAAAATTGGAGTTTCAAAATGTCCGCAACACGGATAACGTCGTTTTCGCCAACTAAGTCGTCGGCGGAGTTTATGATAATGCCGAGTTTACCGAATTCGCGGATGGAATCGACGGTCAGGATGTCGCCGGACTTCGCGTTAATCATCGGGCCGCGCAGGCGCAGGGCGAGGATTTTCAGGTTTTCGTGGTCAACGATGGCATCCGTTACTTCCCCGATGGGGCCGCCGAGCTGGAGGCTCAAGACCCTGGTTTGGAGTAAACGAGAAAGCTCAATTATCATAAACTCATTATAGCACAAACGAGATTATTCTTCGGAAGAGTCTTCGGCTTCTTCGATAGCCGAGAAGAGGGTGTCTTCGGCGTCTTTGCTGCGTTTTTTCTTCTTCGTTTCGGGTTTTGCTGTGACGATGTCGATTTCGTAGCCGGTGAGTTTCGAGGCAAGACGGACGTTTTGGCCCTGGCGACCGATGGCGATGGGTTGCTGGTCTTCGGAGACGTAAACCTTGGCGGATTTTCCGTCGATTTCGACGCGGAGGATTTCCGCTGGAGAGAGAGCTTCACGGATGAATTCGGAGGGGTTGTCACTCCAACCGATAACGTCGATTTTTTCGCGTTCGCCGACTTCGTTCATCACGGCTTGGACACGGATACCACGGCCACCGACAAAGGTGCCGACAGCGTCCACGCCAGGAATAGTCGAGGCGACGGCGATTTTCGTCCGGCGACCGGCTTCGCGGACGATGCCACGGATGTCAACGGAGCCGTTGTCGAGCTCGGGGACTTCTTGGCGGAAGAGGAAATCGATGAATTTTGCGTCGCCACGCGAGAGAATGAGGCGGGCGCGGTTTTCGCCGCGGTCAACACCTTTAATGTAAACTTTAATGCGGGAGCCAACGGAGTAAAATTCGCCTTCGATTTGTTCGCTTCTCGGCATTACGCCGGAGCCCTTACCAAGGTCAATGATAACGTCGCCACGCGATTCGACGCGCTGGACAACGCCGGCGACTACAGTGCCGATTTTGTCTTCGAATTCATTCAGGACGGCGTTACGCTCGGCTTCGCGGAGACCTTGGAGGACGACCTGTTTCGCGATTTGGGCGGCAACCCGGCCGAAACTTTTCACTTCGTGCTTTTCTTCGACGATGTCGCCGAGGTTCTTTCCCTTTCCGGCTTCTTTCTGGGGGATTTCAGTGGCAGGATTATAAGCAATATCGTCTTCGACGACGGTTTTTGACACAAAAACATCGGCGGTACCGCTTTTTGTGTTCAAAACTGCGCGCACGTTCATGTCGCGTTCGCCGTTATCTCGGCGCCAAGCCGCGGCAATCGCCTCTTCAATTACGTTTAAAACGACCTCTTCTGCGAGGCCTTTTTCTTCGGCGATTACGGCAAGCATTGCCGTCATTTGTTTTAGATCTAATCCTTCCATAAAGCTCCTATAAAATGATATTTGGTGCGGGCAGAGAGAGTCGAACTCTCATCCCAAGTTTGGAAAACTTGTATATTAACCGCTATACGATGCCCGCGGTGGGGTGGGATATCCGATTTGAACGGACGACCTTCTGGACCACAATCAGACGCTCTAACCAACTGAGCTAATCCCACCATACCCTCTGATATTATATCACATCTATTCTATTTAGGGAAGACAAAATATATTAGGGCGCCGACGGCGATGCCGAGCAAGATTGCGAGCAAAATGATCACGAAGAAGGGGGCGCGGGCGCGACGTTTCTCGCTCTTCGTGCGGTGGCGTGGGGCGGTTTCGTGGACAAATTCGGGGATGGGGGCGAATTTCGCTTTTTCAGTAGTAATAGTGCCGAGGGGGCGCTTATTCACGGAAACGGAGTCCAAAAATGGGGATTTTTCGGCGGACTTTTCGGGTTTTTCGACCGGTTCGGTCTTCGGGACGGAGTTTTTCTCGACTTTTTCTTCGACTTTTTTCGGAGCGGGGCGCTTCATGTCGGACATAGTCGGGCGAGGGGAGGAGAGGGGGCGTTTTTTCGAGCTCACGTCAACGTTGCGAAAACGGGGAGAACGACGGATAATTGGTTTCGGGGCGGCGGTCCTCGGGGCGGGGTTCTTATTCGGCTCTGTATTCGACTTTATCGTCGGCTCGGGAGCCGGAGCGGCGTGAGTGTCAGAGATAGAATTGGCGCTTAAAGTGATTTTTAGGGGCGCCTTTTTAGGCGACGGGGTGGCGGATTTTTTAGAATTAGAAAAATCGTCAACGGTGATGTGGTTCACGCGCCGCTCGAGGAGAGGGTCCTGCCGAACGGGTTTCGGCTTGCCCATAATATCCATATAATGCGGTTTTGACGATGGCATAAAAATCTATTCCACAATTGTTCTTTTTGCGATATCTATTATACCAAGAAATTCGCTGGCAATCAAGGAGGCGCCACCGATTAAAAGTCCGTTCACGCCAGGGACGGAAAGGTAGGCGGCGGCGTTGGTGGTTTTCACGGAACCACCGTAGAGAACAGGGATATTTTCGGCGATTTTTTTCGAGTAAGTCGCGGCGAGAGTTTCGCGGATGAGTTTCACGACTTCGTCAACATCGCTCGGTTTCGCAATAGTGGCCTTGCCATGACCAGAGATGGCCCAGACGGGCTCGTAGGCAATGATAACTTTGTCTAAATCTTCTTTCGAGACGTCGGAGAGACCCCCAAGGAGCTGGTCCTTAATTACGGAGGCGGTTTCTTTCATGTCGCGTTCGATTTCGGTTTCGCCGACACAGAGAATCGGGGTGATGCCGAAGCGAAGAGCGGCGGCAACTTTCGCGCGGACATCTTTGTCGCTTTCGCCGAAGATGTGGCGACGTTCAGAGTGGCCGACGAGACAATAATTCACGATGCCGCGGAGGCTCGCCATGGCGGTTTCGCCGGTGAAGGCGCCGTAGTCCGCGGCGTAAGCGTTTTGGGCGGCGAGTTTAATTTTTCGGCGCTCGGTTTGGAGCGAGAGAGATTGAAGAGAAAGTGTCGAGGGGGCGACGACGACTTCAATGTCGCGGTAGCTCGGGACTTTGTTTAGTAATTTGTGAAGATAAAGCGACGATTCGCCCGTCGAAAAGTTCATCTTCCAGTTGCCAATGATATAAGTTTTCATAAGAAAATTATATCATAATATGGTAAAATATGATTATGCTTGAGCTTATCAAGGAAAACTGGATTGTTTTTACTCTGCTCGCGGCGACATCGGGGGCGATTTGTGGTTTTGTTGAAAATTACATGTCGGATGTGGTTTATAAAAAACGCTACCCGCAGGCCAATAAGTGCTTTTTTGCGGTAGCTTATACTATAGTTGGTATAATTTTGATTGTGGCTGGGGGCGGGACGGAGATGAATTTCGAGGCCGTGGGACTCCCGCTAATTGCGGGCGCGGTCAATGCGATTTCGATGATTTTCTTTGAGGCGGGGTTGGCGCGGGAAGAATCGACGGCTTCGCGGATTTTTGCGCAACTTTCTCCGCTTTCGTATCTTATTCTCGGGGCGATTTTTTTGGGACAGAAAATCGCCGGGGTGCAGTGGTTGGCATTTTTCATCGTCCTCTCGGCGCCGGCGATTACGCTATTTTTTGGGCACAGTAAACGTAAAAAGAAAATTGACTATAAGTCCGCAGCATCTTTTTGTTTATATAATCTTTTGAGTCCGGTCGCGAATCTTATTTTAGTTTCAGTTTCAGGAAAATATTCATTTTTGACGTCGGTGGGACTGATTTATATTGGGCGGGGGGTTACGGATGCGATTTTGGTGGGAGTGAAGAAGCCTTGGCGCGACCAGTTCAGGAGGGCCTGGCGGAGAGATAAAAAGAAATTAATAACTTCGCACATGACGCGACTTTTCACGTGGTTTGTGGCGAGTTTTGTGTATCGCGTGGCGCTCACGGGGAGTGCGGTGGCGCTGGTGTCGGTGGTTTATAATGCGTCGGATTTAATTATCACATTTTTCTTAGGGCTGATGCTTTCGATTGTTTGGCCGAATTTTGGGAGAGAGAAACTGGAAAAACGCACGGTGATTGCGCACCTTATATCGGTCGCGGTGGCGACAGTGGGGATAATTTTACTCAAGAGTTGAGACCCAAATGCTTTTTCCCGCGGGCGGTCACCATGCGGCCGCGCGGAGTGCGCTCGATGAAGCCGATTTGGAGAAGATAAGGCTCGTAATAATCCTCGATTGTCGAGGCCTCGTCGCCGGTCAGGGCGGCGATGGTCGAGAGGCCGATGGGGCGACCGGGGTAGTTTTCTTCCATTAGTCTCAACATATTACGGTCGGCGGGGTCGAGGCCGAGTTCGTCGATTTCGAGAAGCTCAAGAGCGCTTTTTGTGGTTTTTTCGTCAATAATTCCGTCGCCGTTCACGTCGGCGAAGTCGCGGACACGTTTCACTAGGCGGTTTGCAATTCTCGGGGTGAGGCGGGAGCGGGTCGAGAGCATTTCAGCGGCGTCGTCGGTGATTTCGGTTTTTAAGATGCCAGCGGTGCGAGTGATAATCTGTTTGATTTCGTTGTTTTTGTAATATTCGAGGCGGTGGATGATGCCGAAGCGGTCACGAAGGGGGCCGGCCAGGGCGCCGGTACGAGTCGTGGCGCCGATGACGGTGAATTTCGAAAGGTCGATGCGCATCGAGTGGGCGGCGGGGCCTTTTCCGACGACGATGTCGAGTTTGTAATCCTCCATCGCGGAATAGAGTAGTTCCTCGACGGCGCGACGGAGGCGGTGGATTTCGTCGATGAAGAGGACGTCGCCGTCGGCGAGGTTGGTCAAAATCGAGGCGAGGTCGCCGGCGCGCTCAATCGCGGGGCCGCTGGTGATTTTTAGGTTGGCGCCGAGTTCATGTGCGATGACGCCAGCCATGGTGGTCTTCCCGAGGCCGGGAGGACCGTATAATAATACGTGATCCAGAGTTCCGCCGTCGTTTCGCTTTTTCACGGCGGAGATGGCGAGTTTTAAGTTGTTTTTCAGGCGTTCTTGGCCGATGTAGTTTTCGAAATCGGTCGGGCGGAGGCTTTGTTCGAAAACTTCTTCGGCGGAGTCGTTCGCGCGGGATTTAGTGTCAACTAATCTTTCGATGCCCATGTTAGTTTCTTCCGAGGAGGCGGAACATTTCGGATTTGTAGGCTTCGACGCCGGGCTGGTCGAAGGGGTTCACGCCGGCGAGTTTCGCCGAAATGGCGCAGGAGAGTTCGAAGAAATAGATGAGTGAGCCCAGAGTTTTTTCGGAGAGGTCGGGGATTTCGATTTCGATGACACCGATGCCGCCGTTTCTGTGCGCGGTGATGGTGGCGTCGGTGGCCTTTTTCTGGATGAAATCCATGTTTTTACCTTCGAGATAAGACAGGCCGTCAGGGTCGTCCACGAAATTCGGGATGGGGATATTCGCGAGTGGTGTTGTAATTTTTACAACAGTTTCGAAGATGTTGCGGCGGCCTTCTTGTAGATATTGGCCGAGGGAGTGGAGGTCGGTGGAATAGACTACAGAGGCGGGGAAAACGCCGGATTGGTTCTTTCCTTCGGATTCGCCAAAAAGTTGTTTCCACCATTCGGAGAAGTCGCGGAGGCGCTCTTCGAAGACGGCGAGGATTTCGGTGTCGGCGCCGTTACTACGATAAAAATGGCGAGCGTAAGCGTATTTTAAGGCGTCGGAATTCGACAGGGTCAGAGGGGTGCGGTTTTCGGGGAGAAGCGGCTCGGCTTCTTCGCGCGCGCCGGCGATAATTTCGTCGATGTCCACGCCGGCGACTGCGAGCGGAAGGAGACCAACCGGAGACAAAACGGAGAAACGGCCACCGAGGTTGTCAGGGATGACGAAACGTTCGTATTCTTCGCGGGAGGCTTCTTCGAAAAGCTTGCCCTTTTCAGCGTCGGTCGTGACGAAGATGCGGGAGCGAGCTTCACGTTCGCCGTATTTCGCGATTAAGTGCTTTTTAAAAATGCGGAAGGCGGTGGCTGGCTCCAAAGTGGTGCCGGATTTCGAGATGACGAGGACGGAGTAGTCGGCGTGGCCGATTTCTTCGAAGATTTTCAGGAGTTCGTAAGAGGAGAGGGAGTTGCCAGCGAAGAGGAGTTTCGTGATGCCACTACCAGAAATGGCAGAGAGGAGAGCCTTGTGCCCGAGGTAAGAGCCGCCGATGCCGATGCAGACGAGGTAGTTCGAGGAAGCTTGGATGCGGGAGGCGACGGCTTTAATATGCGAAAGGTCGAGGGTTTTTTCGTCGAACGGTAATTTAAACCAGCCACCCATCGGGTCGTTCATAACCTCGCCGAGTAAGCGGTCAGCTTCTTCGATATTGATACCAGAATCGGTCGTACTGACTTTTGGCATATTTACTCCTTCTTTTAATCCATTATACACTATTTTTCGAAATTAAGGTATAATAAAGATACTATGAAAAAAGTATTATCTTTTGATATTGACCAGACGCTCAATATCGCTAAAACCCCAATACCAGATGAAATTGCGGAGCTGTTGACAAAATGTCTTGACCATTTCGAAATTTGTCCGATTTCGGGGCAGAAGTTCGACCAGTTTATGATTCAGATTGTGGACCGGCTGACTGAGGCGACGCCGGAGCAACTTTCGCACCTGCATCTTTTCGTGGCGCAGGGGACGCAATATTATAGATATAATATAGAGAAGAAGGAGTGGGAAAAAGTTTATGACTATCCTTTGAAACCGGAGGAGGTCGAGAAAATTACGAATGCGATTGAGACGGCGGCGAAGGAATTTGGGTATTGGGAAGAAGATAAGTTGAAAGAGGGGGATATTATTATTGAAAATCGCGGGTCGCAGGTTACTTTTTCGGCGCTCGGACAGAAGGCAGACACGGAGGCGAAATATGCGTGGGACCCAGATTTAGCTAAGCGTAAGAAAATTCAGGCGCGGGCGAAGGAGCTGGCGCCGGAGTTCGACTTCGAGATTGGCGGGACGACGTCGGTGAATGCGTTTACGCCGGGGATGAATAAAAAATTCGGGATGACGCATCTACTTCAGGAGCTCGGGGTCACGAAAGAGGAGGTGTTGTATTTTGGCGACATGACGCAGCCGGGCGGGAATGATTATCCGGTAAAAGAAATGGGGGTCGAGACGATTACGGTGCGCTCACATGAAGACACGGCCTATGCTTTGCGTGGGATTTTGGGTGTGCTATAATAATTATATAAAAGAAAGGAGATAAAGTGGGATTCATTAAAGCATTTGCGGGGGCGCTCGGGGGTTCGTTCGCGGATCAGTGGAAAGATTTTTATCTGCCGCATCCGGCGATGACGGCGACTTCGGCGGTCGTTCCGGCGGTGCCGAAAGGGACGGACGCGGGGCGCGGTTCGAACACGAAAGGTAGCGAAAATATCATCACGAACGGCTCGAAAATTGTCGTGCCGGAAGGAATGGCGCTTATTACTCTTCAGGACGGCGCGATTACGGCGGTCGTGGCCGAGGCGGGCGGATATGAATACAAATCTGATGACCCGAATTCGCGCTCGATGTTCGCGGGAGATGGTTTCTTTGCTTCGACCTTTGGGACTTCGTGGCAGAGGTTCAAGTTCGGCGGCACGCCTGGCGCGCAGCAACTCGCGTTTTATGTCAATTTGAAAGAAATTCCGGACAATAAATTCGGCACGCAGGGCGAGATTTATTGGGATGATGCGTTCTTTGGCACACAAGTCGGAGCGGTGACGCGCGGGACTTATACGCTCAAGATTGTTGACCCATTGCTCTTCATTAAGCAATTTGTGCCGGCCGAATATCTCCAAGAAAATGCGCCGATTTTCGACCTAGCTGACATGGAGAACAAGGCAGCGACGCAACTTTTCAACGAAGTGGTCGGTTCGCTTTCGCCAGCGTTTTCGATTTATACGAATGACCCGTCGCGCGGGAATCGGATGACGAAAATTCAGTCTGACCAACTCGGATTCGCGCAGGCGCTCGGGCAGGCGGTCGAAGAGGCATATCACTGGAGCTCGGACCGCGGTCTCAAAATCGAGAAAACTGCGATTATTGCGATTGAATACGACGAGGACACGAAGAAACTCATGTCCGACGTCAAGAAAGCCGATGCGCTTTCGGGCGCTCGGGGCAACGCCTTCATGCAACAGGCGGCGGCGCGCGGTATGCAAGCGGCCGGCGAAAATGGCGGCGGAATGGGGATGGGTTTCATGGGGATGGGTATGAATGCGGCTGGAAACATGATGGGGGCGATGATGAATAATGGTCAAAATGCTGCTCCGAATTATCCGGGACAACCGGGCAAAGCGGCGCCCGAGGCTCCAGCTGACGAGGAAAAGAAAGCGGAGTAATAAAAATGTCCGAGGTGGAGAAAAAGCACGGACAGATAAAATGCCCCAAATGCGGTTCGTCGGACATCGAGCCGACGAAAACCGCGGGGGAGCTTCGGTGTAACTTTTGTCGCAATGTTTTCAAGCCCGAGAAAGTCGCGGGGGGCAAGATTTCTGAGCTTCGCGAGCGGAAAGTTTCCGCCGGAGCGGCGGACATTGCGGCGGACGCGAAAGATATCATCACTTTAAAGTGCGAATCTTGTGGCGCGGAAGTTGCGATTAATACGAAGGACTCCGCGCAGGCGCGGTGCCACTGGTGCCGAAATTATCTTTCCCTTAACCACCCCGTGCCGAATGGTGCGGTGCCGGACATTATCTTGCCGTTCTCGGTGAAAAAAGAGGAGGCGCAAGAAAAAATTGAGGAGTTCGTCGGGAAGCGCAGGTTTTTTGCGCACCCGGCGTTCCGACGCGAGTTCACGACCGAGAATATTATGGGCGTGTATTTGCCGTATCTTTTGGTTGACGTGAATGCGCACGCGTATTTTTCAGGTGTGGGCGAGCATGAGACGCGAAAATATTATGTTGGGAGCGGTGATAATAGAGAAGTGCGGTATGACGCTGACGCGTATAAAGTAATGCGGGATTTTGATATTGAGATTGAGGATCTCGCGGTGTCGTCGTCGGCGGACAAGGCGAATGTGACGGCGAAGGATAAGACGACGAATATTATTGATTCGGTGTTGCCGTTTGATACGGAAAATTGCGTGAAATGGGACGCGAATTTGCTTCGCGGATATTCTTCGGAGAAGCGCGATTTGAATGTGGAGCACGTCGCTGAGCTCGCAAGAGTCGAGTCGCTCGACGTGTCGCGGTTTGCGGCGAATAAAACTTTGAAATTTTATGACCGGGGCGTGAATTGGAGTGCGCAAGATTGCGCGGTTCGGGGGTCGAATTGGGATGCGGCGTATTTGCCGGTCTGGCTGTATTCTTATATGCAGACGAAGAGCAACGGGGAGAAGTTGTTGCACTACGTCGCGGTGAATGGGCGAACGAAGGAGACGATGGGGTCGGTGCCGATTCATAAACCGAAGCTTTTTATTGTTTCGGCGATTATTGAGATTATTGCTATAATTATTACTGCGGTTCTTTACATCGTGACTTATACGCCGCGGCAATATCCGTATTATACTGACCACGAGGATGACGAGCCGGGATATTGGTTCATTTTGCTCGCGGCGGGGTTTGTGTTTTATGCTATAATTTATTCGCGCTATCGCAATGCGAACGCCAGGCACCGCCACGAAACAGAGACGAAAAACACCGTGAAAAATATGCAGGCGAAAGATACGTTCTTTGAGAAGCGGCATGGGCTCAGGTCGTCTTCGATTGACGGGCGGAATAATAATTATATTGGCGCGAGCGGAAACGCGAAGGCGCCGGCTGGGCTAAACAAAGTGGCGGAGCGCATCGCGGCGACGATGAATGAAGCCGAAAAGAAAGAGAAGAAATGACGGACGCGGGTGGGCATATCAGCGAAAAATATGATAAAATCCGGCGACGGGTGCGGGTGGCGGATTATCTTTCGGTGGCGCAGATTTATTTAAAAGACAATTTTGCGCTCGAGAGACCGCTCGTGTTCGGGGACGTGAAGCCGAGGTTGCTCGGGCATTTTGGGACTTGCCACGGGATTAATGTGGCTTATGCTAATTTGCGTTTTTCCGAATATTTTAAGATGAGTGATTTTGTGCTCGGGCCGGGGCACGGGTTCCCGGCGCTCAACGCGAATCTGTTTCTCGACCAGAAACTTGCCGAGGTGGACGAGAGAGCGACGCTCGATTACGACGGGATGGCGCATCTTTGTCGCGAATTTTCGTGGCCGGGCGGGTTTCCGTCGCACGCGTCGCCGATGACGCCGGGGGTGATTACGGAAGGCGGGGAGCTCGGATATGCGCTCGGGGCAGCGTTCGGGCTGGCGCTCGGGCATCCGGAGAAAAATGTGGCGGTTTTGATTGGCGACGGGGAACTCGAAACGGCGACGGCACTGGCGTCTCTCAATCTCGTGAAGTTGCTCGGCGGGCCGGCGAACGGGAAAGTTTGGCCGATTTTGCATCTTAATGGGTACAAAATTTCTGGGCCAACGATTTATGGGCGGAAGTCGGACCACGAGCTCGGGTCGCTTTTCCGCGGGTTTGGATATATGCCGATTTTTATTCAAGATGATACGGCTTCGAGCTTTCAGACGGCGCTCTTAAAAGCGCGAGGAGCGACACATCCGTTTCTGATTTTGAAGAGCGAAAAGGGATTCGGGAGCCCGAAACGCCACCAAGACGCGCATCAGGTGCCACTCAAAAATCCGAAAAATGACCCCAAGGAGCTCAAGATGCTCGAAAAGTGGCTCGCGTTGTATCATTTCAAGATGGAGGATTTGTATGATTGAGAGTATTGAGAGGCCGGGGCGCGAGGCGTTTTCGCCGGCGGAGAGAATTGGTGAGTTGCTCGCCGCGACGCTCGAGAAAGACCCAAGATTTTACTTTTTCTCGCCGGACGAGACGACTTCGAACAGGTTGGACAAGGTTTTTGAGAGGTCAGAGAGAGCTTGGAATTTGCCGATTGAAAAGTGGGACTTACCAGAGAGCGAACGGGGGAGAATTGTGGAGCTATTGTCCGAAAATGCGCTATTTGCGGTGATGGTCGGACATCTTATGAACAATGAAAAAGCGATGATGACTTCTTACGAAGCATTTTATCCTATAATTATATCACAGATTGCGCAATATGTCAAGTTTATCCGGCAATCTGAGGCGGTGGCGTGGCGAGAAAAGAGGCCGGCGGTGAATTTACTCTCAACTTCGACCTGTTGGAGGCAGGACCATAATGGGTTTACGCATCAGTCGCCACTGCTCATTTCTTCCCTGCTTTCTATTCCGGGCGGGAAAGTGAATTGTCTGTTCCCGGTGGATGACGTGGCGGCGGAGAGCGCGTTTTCGTTTATGATGGAGTCGCGGGACGCGGTGAATCTCTTGACCTTTGACAAAAATCCGGAGCCGAGGTGGATTGATTCGAAGCACGCGGATTTTCAGTTCGAGAACGGCGGGGCGTCGGTGTTCGGGTTTGCGTCGGACTGGAATTTCAGGGGAGACGCGGAAGATATTAGGGAGAGCGGGGTGGCGTTCACGGCGGCGGGGGATATTGCGACGAGAGAAGCGCTTTATGCTATGGATATCTTGCGTGAGGACGGAGTGGGGGTGCCGCTCAGGTTCGTGGGGATTTCGGCGCTGAGCTATGGCGCGATTGGAACTCATGAAAAACGACTCGAGCAGGCGGTGTTTGAGGAATATTTCGGGACAAAAGCACCGATTGTGGCGAATTTTCACGGATATCCCGAGACGTTTAAGGATATTTTGGCGAATTATACGGACAGGAAGCGGATTCGGGCGCACGGGTACACGGAGAGAGGGTCAACGACGACGCCGTTTGAAATGCTGTCAATGAATGAGGCGTCGCGGTACCACCTGGCGCTCGAGGTCGCGCGGATGCTACACAGAGAGGACATGATTGAAAAATATGAGAAAATTCTCACGGGGAATGCGGAATATGCGAGGGAATACGGGGAGGACAAAATCGCGCTGCTCAGGTAGTAGCAGTCTTGCTTTTTGAGTGCTAATGGCGTATAATGGGGGTATGAAAGAGAATAATATGCCGTTTTTGACTGAGCGCCAGGAAGATATCTTGAACGCGATTATTGAGGAGTACGCGGAGATGGCGGCGCCGGTGGGATCGGTGACGCTGGCGAAGTTGTTCGACGTGTCGTCGGCGACGATTCGGGCGGAAATGGCGAGGCTCGAGAGGCTGGGGCTGATCGCGCAACCGCACACGTCGGCGGGGCGGATTCCGACGGATGCGGGGTATCGGTATTATGTTAATTCCCTGGTCGAGAATGACGAACGGAGGATTGAGGAGGAGGAGCGGGACACGCGGCTTTCGCGGGCGACGCACGCGATTGAGGTCAGGGTAAATTCCCAGACGCTCGCGGAGGAGGCGATTCGGGGGGCGGTGAATTCGCTGGTGGAGCTCACGGGAAATCTCGGGCTCGCGACGATTGGGGGACAGTTGTATCTTTCGGGGATTTCGTCGCTGTTTTCGCAGCCGGAGTTTTTGAACCCGGAGAGAATTCGGTCGGTGGCGAAGTTGCTCGACAATCTTGAGCCGTGGCTCAGAGAGGCGGCGCCAGGGGAGCCACTCAATATCTTCATCGGGCGGGAAAATCCGATTGGGCGGTCGTCGGAGGTGTCGCTGATTATTTCGAAGTTTCGGTCGCCGTTTTCGGACAAGAGTTATATCGGAGTGCTCGGGCCGACGAGGCAAAATTATTCGCGCGTAATGGCGTTGGTTCGGCAAGCCGGCGAGATGCTAGAAAGAACTTTATGAAAGGAGTAAAATGAGCAAGAAACCTGTGGAAAAACCTGTGGAAAAGTCTGTGGAAAACTCCGAGGAATTCGGGGCGGAATTTGATGAAAAAGACGCGAAAATCGCGGAATTGACCTCCGATTTACAGAGAACGCGGGCGGATTTTGAGAATTTTCGGAAAACTGTGGACGTGCAGAAAAAACAGGCGGCGGATTTTGCGAAATTTGGGACGGTGGAGAAATTGTTGCCGCTTCTCGATAACTTTGAACTGGCGTTTTTAAACTATCAAAAAGAGCTCGAACCGCTAAAGAAATCTTATGAAAAGGCGCTTCTCGAGGTCGGGGTGGAAAAAATTGAAAGCACGGAGGGGACAGCGTTCGACCCGAAGTTGCACGAGGCGGTGTCGGTCGAGGAGGGCGAGGGAGAGAAAGAGGTGGTGAAGGCGACGCTTCGGCCGGGGTATAAGTACGAAGGCGAGGTGATTCGGCCGGCAATGGTGCAAATAAAGCATATATAATATGGTATAATACCATTATGAAGAAGCCTTTGAAAATTGTTATCGGTCTCGTGGTCGCGGCGGGGATTGTGTTCGGCGCGATTAAATTGACTGAATTTATTATTAAGCGTAATATTTCCGTGATGAATATGTCGGTGGCGGACTTTTTGGTGTATGAATCGCCGTGGGCGAGGAGCGACAATGTGAATGTGATTTGGGAGTTTCAGGACGGCGGGAAGGGAAAAATTACGTCGGGGGACGGGGCGGAGACGTATGATATGACCTGGAAAGTTGAGAAAGATAAGACGCTGACGGTTAAGACGACGTGGTACTCGGAGGTGACGGATGTGCTCGACATCAAGACCGACCGCGAAAAGTTGACTTTCACGATTACGAACCCCGAGGATGAGTCGAGGGCTGCAACGTTTGTGCGGAAAAATGCAGAAAATAAGACCGAAAACGCCGAGAAAGCGACCGAGGAGACGCCCAAAAATGGAAGCGAAGAGAACGCCGGCGATTAATCTCGATTTTGCGGCGGCGACGCCGGTTTGTCAGTCGGCACTTTCGGCGATGATGCCGTATTTTTCGGAGAAATATTATAATCCGTCGGCGCCGTATTGGCCGGCGAAAGAGGTGCGCGACGAATATGAGGCGGCGAAAGCGCGGCTCGCGCAGAGCATTGGGGCGAAAGCGGCGGATCTCGTGGTGTGTTCGGGGGCAACCGAGGCGAATAACCTCGCGTTTACGCTGGTGCCGGAGGGGACGAGGGTGCTGATTCTTTCGACGGAGCACGACGCAGTGCGGGCGCCGGCCGGGCAGTGCGATTTTGAGGAAATTAAAGTTGATAAGAATGGAGTGATTTTACTCGAGGATTTTCGCGCAAAATTGAGTGACAGAGTTTCGCTCGTTTCGATTTCGCTTGCGAATAATGAGATTGGAACGATTCAACCGATGGCGGAAATTGCGGAGATAATTCGCGAGGAGAGGCTCAAGCGGGCGAAAATTGGAAATAATCTTCCGATTTTTTTGCATAGCGATGCGTCGCAGGCGCTGACACTCATCGACGTTTCGGTGGCGCGGCTCGGGGTGGACATGATGACGTTGAATTCGGCGAAGATTTATGGGCCGAAAGGGGTCGGAGCACTGTTCGCGACGCCAGAGGCGATGAAAAAGTTGAAGCCGGTAGTGCGCGGGGGCGGACAGGAAAATAACTTGAGGTCAGGGACGGAAAATGTGCCACTTCTTATCGGGTTCGCGACGGCAGCGGTGGAGGCGAAGGAACATCTTTTTTCGGCGCGAAAAAAATATGCCGAACTCACGACGCTTCTCGCCCAGAAATTAGCCGAAAACCGAATCGCGCCGCAGTTTCTCGGAAATAATAAAACGAGACTTGTCAACTTTTTACCGATTTCTTACCCGGGGTTGGACGCGGAGAGGCTGATTTATAAACTCGAGGAGAATGGCGTTCTCATCTCGACCGGCGCGGCTTGCGCGGCCAGGAAAGGCGAAAAATCGAGGACGCTCACGGCGATTGGGCTTTCGGATAAGGAAATTGCTGGGTCGCTTCGGATTTCGCTCGGGGCGACGAATACTAAAGAGGAGATTCTTCGCGCGGCGGAGCTAATAAACGCGGCCGTAAACGAGGAACATGAGAGGATTTATGGATAAAACGGTGTATCTTGGGATGTCGGGCGGGGTGGATTCGTCGGTTTCGGCGCTGCTTTTGAAGGAACAGGGGTATAAAGTCGTCGGGGTGTATATGAAAAACTGGTCGAAAGACTTGCCAGGCGCGCACTGTCCTTGGGCGGAGGACCTGGCGGACGCGAAACGGGTGGCGGTGAAGCTTAACATTGACTTTTTCGTGATGGACTTTGAGAAGGAATATAAGGAGCAGGTGGTGGATTATATGCTCGCGGAGTTTAAGGCGGGGCGGACGCCGAATCCGGATGTGGTGTGTAATGAGTTGATTAAGTTTAAGCTGTTTTATGAGAGGGCGCGAGAGGCGGGGGCGGATTTTATTGCGACTGGGCATTACGCGAAGAGCGAAAATGGGCATCTTTACCGCGCAAAGGACGAGAACAAGGACCAGACTTATTTTCTTTACCGAATGTCCGAAGAGGCGCTGTCTCGGACGCTCTTTCCGTTGGCGGAGTTGTTGAAGCCGGAAGTGAAAGAAATTGCCGCGAAAAATGGGTTTTTGAATGCTTATAAGAAGGAGTCAATGGGGGTTTGTTTCGTGGGCGAGGTCGGAATGAAGGAATTTTTGCGCGAATATATCGACGCGAGGCCAGGCGAAATTGTTGAGAAAGAGACGGGTGAAGTGCTCGGGGCGCACGATGGTGCGATTTTTTATACCCTGGGGCAGAGGCATGGGCTTTATGTCGGCGGGGGGTTGCCGTATTATGTCGTGAATAAAGACCTCGAGAAGAATATCGTTTATGTTTCGAAAAATCTGAACCATGAGGGGCTTTGGACTAAGGAAGTTCGGTTGTCTAATTTACTCGCGCGCGAGGAGATTCCCGAGAATGTGGAGGTCAGGATGCGCCACCGCGCGGAGCTTATCTCGGCGAAATTCGAAAATAGTTGTCTTTATTTTAAAGAGCCGATTCGGCGCCCGGCCGCGGGGCAATCCGCCGTGCTCTACGACGGAAAACTTTGCCTCGGCGGCGGGATTATTGAGTAATTAGTCGACGGCGAGGTCGCGAGCGGCAAGACGGACAAGTTCGGCGAAGGTGGAAGAAAAGTGAGGTGTCGAGGCGAGGTCGCGAGCCTGGAGACGTTTTTCGATGGCGAGGGAAATTTCCGGAGCGATGAGCGAGGCGTGGGGACAAATCAGGGTCGCGCCGATGATGGCGCCCTGTTTGTCGGCGAGGAGCTTGATGAAGCCGACTTCAAAATCGCGCGTATTTGCGGCGGAGACGGCGGAGAGCGGAAGGAAAGATTTTTTGAAGGCGAGACCAGAGACGGCGCATTCGTCTTCGGTCTTGCCGAGGGAGACGATTTCGGGGTCGGTGTTGATGAAGGTGAAGCGTTCTTCTTTCGGGAGGGCGACCGCGGTGCGTTTACTGAAATTTTTGACGACGGCGGCACCTTCGAAGACGGCGCGTTCGGGCGAACAGTGACCAGAGATGACGTCGCCAGCGGCAAAGATGTGGCGGGAGGTGGTCGTGAGGAATTTGTCGACTTTCACGCCGCCGGATTTTAGGACTTCAACTTCGGCGTTTTCGAGGGTGAGGTTGGTGTTCGGTTTTGCACCGGTGGCGAGAATGACGGCCTGGACGGCGGTGGAGTGTTCTTTTGTTTCGTTGACAAAATGGACACGCTTATTGTCGCCGTCTTTACTCACGCCGATGACGCGGGAAGAGGTCAGGACTTTTACGCCGAATTTTTCGGAGAGGTAGGCGGTCATGACTTCGGCGACTTCGGCGTCTTCGCGGGGGAGAATGCGGCTCGAGAGGTCGGCGATTAAGACGGTGGAGCCGAGAGAAGCGAAGTGTTCCGCGAGCTCGACGCCAGTCGGGCCGGCACCGACGATGAAAATGGCTTCGGGGAGTCGGCGAAGGCGCATGGCTTCGGCGGGGGTGTAGCAGCGGACTTTGTCGATCCCGGCGACGCCGCCGTCGCTCGGGAGCGAGCCGGTCGCGACCAGGAAACGATTCGCAGTCAGGCGTTTTTCGGCGAATTCGCCGGTTTCGGTCTTTTCGGAGAGAGCAATGGAGATTTCGTGCGGAGAAATGAAGTAGGCGTGGCCGGAATAACAATCAATGCCGGCGGAAATTAGACGGGCGGGGTTGTCGGCGCCGGCGCGTTCTTTCGCGGTTTGTTGCCAATTGAAAGCGGTCGGGAAGTTAAAACGCAAATTCGAGGAAGAAAGACCGAAACGCGCGCCGTTTTTCGCGGCGGAATAGAGGTGGGAAAAGTGGAGCATGGCGGAATAGGGCACGTCGCTATCGTTCAAAGATGAGCCACCCCAGGTGCTGGCTTCGACTACGGCGACTTTCATTCCCTCTTTTTTCGCCGCCTCGGCCGCAGTGGTACCGGCCAGGCCGCTACCTATCACGATAAAATCATAATCATAAGTTTTTGCCATTTTTCCTCCAGTCTTTAGATGATTATAGCATATTTTGGCGTTTTGTGGTAAAATAGGAGAGTATGGAATTATTTAATATTGTTTTCGGGGTGCTGATTTTTGCAGAGACCTCGGTTTTGCTCGTCCGCTCGATGAATACGGGCAAAAAATCAATTTTGGGCGGAAATAAGAGAAAAGTTTATATTGATTCGTCGGCGCTGATGGACGCGCGGATTTTGGAGGTGGCGAAAACTGGGTTTATTGCGGACGATATGATTATTCCGCGCTCCGTGATTCGCGAGATGCAACTCGTCGCGGACGGAAAAGACAGCGAGAAGCGGGCGCGGGCGCGAGTGGGGATGGATGTGGTTTCGGAGCTCGAGAGAATTCCGCATTTTGATATTACAATTCTCGAGGACGACCTCGACCGCACGCCGGTGGATGAGAGGTTGATTGAGCTTGCGAAGAAAAATCATGGGGCGATTATGACTTGTGACTTTAACCTCGAAAAAGTGGCGAAAACTGAGCATATTACGGTGCTCAATGTGAATGAGTTGACGCTGTCACTTCGGAGTGAATTTTTGCCGGGCGAAAAGTTCTCGGTCAAAATCACCGAAAAAGGGGCGAATCCGGGGCAGGGCGTCGGGTTTTTGCCGAATGGAATGATGGTGGTGGTGAATAATGCGGCGAATAAAATTGGCGAGATTATTGAGGTGGAGTTCGTGCGACTGTTGCAAACTTCGGCCGGGAGAATGATTTTCGCGGCGCCGGTGAATTCGAAAAAACAGAATAAGAAACATTAGGTGACGAAAAAATCTGCGTGGAGTTCACGCAGATTTTTGTTGCCTCTATTCGCCGGTGGACGGAGTGGTCTCGGAAGCGGTGTTCTTCGGGAGAGAAACTGAGCCAGAGGTGGAGCCGTCATAGACGTCATAGACGGTGATTTTTGCTTTCTCGCCAGTGAGGGAGGAAGCGTCGTAAGTGTATTCGCCGCCGGCGCTGATGCTGATGGTTTCGATGAGGGTGTCGTCAACGGAGATGGTGTAGGACTTCAGGGATTCGCTACCGGCGGTAATGACGAAGGAGATGGTGTTGCCGCTGCGAGTGAGGGAGCTCAAGCCCGGGAAGGTGTAGTTATAGGTACAGTCGTCTTCTTCTTCAGCGTTATAAGGCTCGGGGACGGTCCAGACTTCTTTCTTCGTCATCGGGTCAACGGTTTTGGTCGCGTCGACGGAAATCTTGTAGTTTTCTTTGGTGCAAGAAGTGGCCTTTTTGTGGTTAAACATATTGAAAATTAGGGTGGTTTCTTCGACGCCGGACATGGTCTTGTTGTACCAGGAGGGCCAGATGTCGGTGATGCCGTTGATTTTCAGGGTTTGCATGCCGGCGGGCTGGGCGGGTTGATCGCCAGAGTGCCAGGAGCCGTCGGGCTCAAAGACATCCTTGTGGACGCGTTCCATGTATTGGCTGCCGACTTTGAAGGTGACGTCGTGGACAGCGGTGGAGAGCGCGGTGCCATCGTGGCGACCGTTCCAGACGACCGTGGCGACTTTCGTCGAGTAAGAGACGAGCCAGGTGTCTTTCGGGTTGTTGTTGGCGTTGGTCGAGGTACCGGTTTTTGCGGCGGTCCAGACACCAGGAGTATTGAGACCAGGAGCGGTCGAGAGCCAGTTCCAGATGGCGTAGCGAGCCTTGGCGTCGGAGAGAATGCTCGAAATCATGTAGGCGATTTGCTCGTCGTAAACGCGGGTGCCGCTGGTGTCTTGCCAGGATTCGATGATGTCGCCAGAGGAGTTTTTTACTTCGAGGACATAAGAGTAATCTTTATAAACGCCGCCGCGAGCAATGGAGGCGTAAGCGTTGGCGTGTTCGACGGGGCGGACGGTACAACCAGAGCCAATGGCGATCGAGAGGCCAGCTTCGTTTCCGCCGGCGCAATAAGAGACGTCGCCGAGTTGGTGCGCGATTTCGAGGCTGTTGTCGATGCCGTTGATATAGAGGGCTTTTACGGCGGGGATGTTTAGGGACCAAGCGAGAGCGTTACGAATTGTCACATTACCGTAGTGTTTACCGGTGGCGTTCGCGAGATGGCATTTTCCGTAAGTGCCGGCGCAGTAAATCGAATCGATGTCTTCGTCTTTTAAGATGCTCCCGGGGCCGAAGTTTTGGCCAGAGCGTTGCATGAAGAGGGGGCCGTAGTCCAAGACGGGCTTAATCGTGGAGCCGGGCTCAAGGAGGGTGGTCGCCGCGTTAACTTCGCCGTAGCCAGGGATATTGAAATCGATGGAGCCGACCATAGCGAGAATTTGAGAAGTGTCAACGTCAATCGAGACGAGCGAGATGTCGTCGGAGCTGTTCATATACATCAGAGCTTCGCCGGCGTCAACGGCTTGTTCGGCGAGTTGTTGGGCGCGGTAGTCGAGGGTGGTTTTTATCGTGAAGCCACCGGTGCGCATGGTCGAGATGCCGTATTTATTTTCGAGGTAGGACTTCACCTCGAGAACGAAGTGCGGGGCGAGCATGTTGTCGTATTGGGAAGTTTCGGGGAGGATGGCGGCGATAATATCGACGGATTTCGCTTCTTCGGCTTCTTCTTTCGTGACGTAGTTCAATTCGACCATAGAGTCGAGAACTTTGTGCTGGCGGGCGATGAGGGCTTCGTGACCATAGTCGTTATAAGGGTTCAAGACGGCGGGGTTGTTCGGGATGGCGGCGAGGAGGGCAGATTCGGCGAGGGTCAGGTCTTTCGCGGACTTACCGAAGTAGGTCTGGGCGGCGGATTCGACGCCGTTGCGACGACCGCCGTAGGGCGACTCGTTCAAGTACATCGTAATAATCTGTTCCTTGTCGTACATCTTTTCAAGCTCGACGGCGAGAATTAGCTCTTTTATCTTCCGCGAGAGACCACCGCGGTCTTCGGAGGCGGCTTCGTCGCTAAAGTAAATTTGTTTAATTAGCTGTTGGGTCAGGGTCGAACCGCCTTGGACACCCTTACCGCTGACGGTGGAAATGGTCGCGCGAACGAGGGCGATGAAGTCGACGCCGGGGTGGTTGTAGAAGTTTTTGTCCTCGATGGCGACGGTGGCTTGGCGCATGTAGGTCGCGATGTTGGAGCCGTCCACGACGAGGCGGTAATCCGAGGAGCCCTTATCTTCCCAGAGGACAACGCCATTGCGGTCGAGATAAGTGTTCACAGTGTCGGAGATGGTGATGTCGGCGAGTTGGATGTCTTTTAGCTGATTTTTATAATAGATAAAGAGGCCGCCGATGGCGATTACGGCAATAAGAACGAAGGCGATGACGATTTTCGTGAAAACCCAGAGGCCGTGGAGCGAAAACCAGTAGCGAAAAACGCGTTTCGGGGCGAAGTGGGCGAAGAAGCGGAGGAAGGGGTTTTTCGGTAAGGTCGCGAGGTCCTCGGCGCGCTTTCTTGCGCGCTCTTCTTTGCGGAGTTTTTTCTTGTATTGCATCCGCTGCCAGAAATTCAAGCCGTCGGGGACTTTGTGTTTCGTTTCTTTCGACTTCTTTTTGAGTCCCATCCGGCGGGTCGCCTTCGGGAGTTCGTCTTTATCCAAATCAACAACCCGAATTTTCTTCGCGACGGGTTGTTTTTTCTTCTTCGTAGTTTTATCAGGCATATATTTAAGTATAGCACATTCGGAGATATTCGCAATAAATTTTTCTTCACCCCTTTTGCGATACGAAAATTAAGGAGTTCGAGATGTGCCGATTTTACGGTTTTTAATCGTGCTTTCGCTTGCGAGATTTTCGGGGGTTTGATAGGCTTGGCTCATGAAAAGTTGGCAAAGATTTTTACTCATTTTAATCTTCATGGCGGCGAGTTTCATTCTCCAACCCTTTCCCCGCTTTGCTCTCGCTGAGACCTCCGGCGAGCATGGCCCCCTTTTCATAAAAGCCATCAGTCCGGGCTTTAAAATTGGCGACGAAAAGAACGTCAATGAAGCCATTGAAATCGGGAACGGCAGCCCGGACGAGGTGGAGCTCGCGGGATACGCGATTTATTATACTAATTCCTCGGGGTCCGAGAGTTTGCTTTTTGAATTCCCGGAGGCGACGGTGGCGGGAGGGAGTAGTGTCATTCTTCGCTTTAAATCTTCTTTAGAGGAGGCGGATTTTCGCTACAGCAAGGAGCTCGCGCTTTCGGGCGGAATTAGACTGGTTTTTAATGAGGAAACGATTGAGTCACTGTTTTGGAACGGAGGGGGAAATTATAAGAAATTTGATAATGCAAATCCGGTGGTGCTCGTAAGAGGCGCGGAGGGGTTCGATTATGTGTCGTTTTCGGAGTACGTTTTTCCGGAACCGGGAAAAGTGACGCTAAGAGACGCTATATATAGCGGTAACGAGGAAGACGCTATATATAGCGTGCCAAAAAAATGTCAGAATTTGGCGTTTTCGGAAGTGTTGACTTATTATGAAAATCTGGCCTCGGAACAGTTTATTGAGATTGTTAATAATGGGGATGAAGTGGAACTTTCGGGGTGTTCTATTCAATATAAAAATAAAAATTATCCGCTCGAGGGAGTGGTGCCGGCAGGAAAGTATTTCGTATTCTTCCCTAGCGCGGCGGGACTGACGCTGACCAAAAATCCGACCACGAGTAATAAAATCGAGATTATCGACGCGGACGGGTCGGTGGTGGATGAGTTGATAGTGAAAAATGGCCAGAGACGGGCGATGGCGCTGGCACAATTCGGGTTTCTCGAGGATGGGACGGAGCAGTGGCTTCAGACTTATGCGCAGACGCCGGGGGCGGACAATGATTTTCAGAAATTTAAGACCTGTGAGGAGGGGAAAGTGATTAACGAGGCGACTGGAAATTGTGTGAAGGCGACGTCGCTCGACACCGAGGTCGAGGAATGCCCCGAGGGGAAATATCGCAACCCGCTCACGGGGAGATGCAAATCGTACGAAACGGGAACGGCGACTCTGGCGGAGTGCCGCGAGGGATATGAGCGCAATCCCGAGACAGGAAGGTGCCGAAAAATTAAGACGAATACGGGGGCGGATTATGCTGTGGCTCAGGAAGAGATGGATGAAAAAACGGATTTTATTGCGGGCGGGGCCGTGGGGCTCGTTGTGCTCGCTGGGAGTATATATATTATATGGCAATTTCATGACGAAATTGGGCGGTTTTTCTCCCGTTTTAAGCATAAACGTGGTAAAATAGAGGCATGAATGAAGAAGAGGTTCAGCGACATAGGCGAGATAATGAGGAAGCGGCGACCGAATCGCGTGCGCAAATTTTGAATTTGCCGTATCTTGATACGCGCGAGTTTGAGAATGATATTCCCTTGGTGCGCGGGGTGGTTACTACCGACGAAATGCATCAGAATTTCATTATTCCGCTTCAGGCTGGTGGGGGAGATAAACATTATCAATTCCTCGTGACTTCGCAGACGCCGCGCTCGGTGATTGAAAATAAAACTCGAGAATATAATGACAACGGCGAGAGGGTGGACTTTTTCTTGATTTCGAATTCGGCTTATAAGGTGTTCATTTTGCGCTACGACCCGCCTCAGCAAGTGCATTATGATGATATTAAGATTAGTAAAGAGGGGGATTCGGAGACGATTTCCGAAGTGTCCGAGACTCTGGCGAAAGTCGGGTCGGAAAAGGTGTTCGATTTTCTCTTGGAACAGGCGGACAAACTCGGGGCATCGGATATTCACGTCGAGAATATGCGCGACGTGATTCGGATTCGAATGAGGGTGGACGGGATGTTGCATCCGGTGGCGAATATCGACCGCGACAGATATCGCGTGATTATGGGCGAGCTGTCGAGCCGGGCGAACGTGTCGGCGGCGGCGAAAACTTCGCAATCTGGACATATGCAAAAAGATATTACGAGGGGCGGGGCGACGCACATGCTCAACATTCGTGTCGAGACGGTGCCGACAATGTATGGGCAAGACGCAGTGCTTCGGCTTTTTAACTTCGATGAGTCTTTGCTTAATTTGGATTTGCTTGGGCTCTCGGATGAGGAGAGGGCGGAGATTAACGAGATTGTATCACATCCGAGAGGATTGGTGCTTATGGTCGGTCCGACCGGTTCGGGTAAATCGACTACGCTTTATTCGATTTTGAACGCGTTGAATTCGACGGATAAAAAGATTATCACGCTCGAGGACCCGATTGAATATGGGCTCACGGGGATTTCGCAAATTCCGATTAATACGACCAAGGGGCAGTCGTTC
Organism: Candidatus Saccharimonadota bacterium; assembly: GCA_017405265.1. Classification (GTDB taxonomy): domain Bacteria; phylum Patescibacteriota; class Saccharimonadia; order Saccharimonadales; family Saccharimonadaceae; genus Nanosyncoccus. Next base: position 34,415 of record JAFRAS010000005.1, on the reverse strand, counting down.
GGCGACGGGCTGCGGTCGGTACTGCGTCTCGACCCGGACGTCGTCATGGTGGGCGAGATTCGCGACGCCGACACGGCGCGCACGGCGATTCAGGCTTCGATTACGGGACATCTCGTGTTGTCGTCATTCCACGCGAATTCGACTTCGGCGGCGTTTTCGAGGATGATTGACCTCATTGGCACCAACCCGATTTTCTCGTCTTCGGTCCGGCTCGTGATTGCGCAAAGGCTGGTCCGAAAATTGTCCGATTCAAAAGAAGAATATGAGCCAGACGAGGCGGAGAAAAAGTATATCCGCGAGACGCTCGAGGGAGTGCCGCGGGAATATCTCGAGGAGCACGGAGTAAATCTCGAGAATATGAAACTTTATCGTCCGAAGCCGGGAGGCGAAGACGATCCGTTCGGGTATAAGGGGCGGACGGTGATTATGGAGCAATTGGTCGTTTCGGATGAGATTTCGAAGTTTATTCGCGGTGACGTCGCGGACGCAAATGAGAAAGCGATTGAAAAAGTGGCACGAGAGAGCGGGATGTTGACGCTCGAACAAAAGGGACTGCTCGCAGCGCTTCGGGGAGACACGACTATCGAAGAGATTGCGCGTGTGATATAATATAGGGGTGAATAGAGTACCATTAGCTGAGCGGATGCGTCCGAAGAGCCTCGACGAGGTCTTGGGGCAGGATGAGATTATTGGGGAGGGGAAGATTTTGACGGAGATTGTGAAGAAGGGGGAGCCGGTGAATCTGATTTTTTGGGGGCCGCCAGGGACGGGAAAAACGACACTGGCGCGGATTCTCGCGAAGGAATATAAGGCGGATTTTGTGGAAATTTCGGCGGTGACGGCCGGGAAAAAAGATATTGAGACGGTTGTCGCGCGGGCAAAAACGAATTGGAATTTGAAAATTCGGACGGTGTTGTTCGTGGACGAAATTCACCGGTTCAATAAGGCGCAACAAGATGCGTTTTTGCCGCACGTCGAGTCGGGGCTGATTATTTTAATCGGGGCAACGACGGAAAATCCGAGTTTTGAGGTGATTTCACCACTTTTATCGCGGTCGAGAGTAGTGATTTTAAAATCGTTGACAAAAGACGCAATTATTGCGGTATTAAAACGGGCGGCGAAGGAAGAGAAGGGGAAAGTAACGAAAGAGGCGTTTCTATATCTCGCAGAGCTTTCGGGCGGGGACGCAAGAGCGGCGCTCGGGGACCTCGAGCTTTCACTGTCGCTTGCGAACGGAAGGAAAGTTGATGTGGAGCTCGTTAAAGAGGCGGCGGGACAGAGGTTACCGGTTTATGACAAAAAAGGCGACGGACATTATGACACAATTTCGGCGTTTATCAAATCGATGCGGGCTTCGGACGCGGACGCCGCGCTCTATTATCTCGCGCGGATGGTTGAGGCGGGTGAGGACCCGAAGTTTATCGCGCGAAGAATGGTGATTTTCGCGAGCGAAGACGTCGGGCTGGCGGGAAACGGAGCGCTGACGCTCGCGGTGTCGGCATTTCAGGCGATCGAGAGAGTCGGAATGCCGGAGTCGGGGCTGATTTTAGCGCACGTTGTCACGGTACTTTCGAAAGTGAAAAAGTCGCGCGAGACGACGGATGCGTGGTATCGCGCGCTCGACATCGCGAAAAAAACGATGGGTGAGCCGATTCCGCTCGGAGTTAGGAATGCGCCGACGAGTCTCATGAAAGACCTCGGGTACGGGAAAGATTATCATTGGGCGGCGGGATTCAAGCCCGAGGGCGGATGTCTGCCCGAAAAAGTGCGCGGAACGAAGATTCTTTAATTCTTTTTTAGCATAACTGTGAAAGCTTCGGAGGGGATGTCGATTTTGCCGAAGCGTTTCATGCGGGCCTTGCCGCGTTTTTGCTTGTCGAGAAGTTTCGCTTTTCGGTCGCGGTCGCCGGTGTGGATTTTTACGGTGACATCTTTTCTATAGGCGCCGAGAGTTTCGCGGGCCAAGATGCGCGCGCCGATGGCGGCCTGGATCGCGACTTCGAAATTTTGGCGCGGGATGACGGTTTTGAGTTTTTTCGTGGTGCTGCGGCCGATGGCGTCAGCTTCGCTACGGTGACACATAATAGAGAGGGCATCAATTCGCTCGCCGGCGATGAGAAAATCGACGCGGACGAGGTCTTCGGCGCGGTAGCCGGCGAGCTCATAGTTAAAAGAGGCGTAGCCAGAGGTTGCGGATTTTAGTTGGTCGTAAAAATCGGTTAAGAGGTTCGCCATCGGGGCTTCGAAATCGATGACGGCGCGGTCTTCGATGTAGGAAAGGTTGGTTTGGTGGCCGCGTTTTTCGTTAATGAGGCTCAAAACTGGGCCAATCATCGGGGTCGGGAGAATAATTTCGCCCTTCGCCCAGGGTTCGCGAATTTCGGCGACCTCGGAAAGGTCGGGGAGGGCGGAAGCGGATTTGATTTCCATAGTCTCGCCGCTTGCGAGAGCGATGTGGTAGTTTGTGCTCGGGTTCGTCACGACGAGGTCGAGTTTATATTCACGCTCGAGACGTTCTTTAATAATGTCGAGATGCAGGAGCCCAAGGAAGCCAATTCGGAGACCGAAGCCCAGGACGGGAGAGTTTTCGGGCTCGAAACGCAGGGCGGAGTCCGAGAGAGCGAGTTTTTCGACGGCGTCTTTTAAGGTTTTATACTGGTCGTTGCTCACCGGGAAAAAGCCGGCATAGACAAAGGGGAGGACGTTTTTGTAGCCGGGGAGGGGGGTGGTGGCAGGGTTTTTCGCGAGAGTAACAGTGTCGCCGACGCGAGCTTCTTTCGTGGTTTTTAAGTTCGTCACGATGTAACCGATTTCGCCGTCTGTCAAGGCGTTTTTGGGCGACATTTTTGGAGTCAAGACGCCGACTTCGAGGGCTTCGGCTTTCGCGCCGCTTGCCATCATTAAGATTTCGTCGTTCTTCGCAATAGTACCGCCGAAAAGACGAACATAGAGCACGACGCCGCGGTAGTCGTCGAAGTAGGAGTCGAAGATGAGAGCTCGGGACACGGTCTCACAAGGTTCGTTCCGATTCTCGCCAATAATCGCATCGAGGACAGATTCGACGTTTTCGCCGGTTTTGGCGGAGACGGGAATAATGTCGGAGTCGGCGCAACCGAGGAGGTTAATTATTTCGCTTTTTACTTTCGGGACGTCGGCGGCAGGGAGGTCAACTTTGTTAATTACGGGGATGATTTTTAGATCTTGTTCCAGGGCGAGATAAATATTCGAGAGAGTTTGAGCCTGGATGCCCTGGGTGGCGTCGACGACCAAAACGGCAATCTCGACCGCGGCGAGCGAGCGCGAAACTTCGTAAGAAAAGTCAACATGGCCGGGAGTATCAATCAAATTCAGTTCGTAGCCTTTATAATGCATTTGCACAGGTGTCAATTTTATGGTAATTCCTCGCTCGCGTTCAAGTTCCATCGAATCAAGGAGCTGGGCCTTCATTTCGCGTCTCTCGACCGTCCCAGTCAATTCCATCATCCGGTCCGCAAGGGTGGATTTTCCGTGGTCGATATGGGCAATAATACAAAAGTTTCGGATTTTCACCTATATATTATATCATAAAATTATAAAAATAACACCGCTTTCGCGGTGTTATAAGGAGCTAACTTTGTTATTTTTCCGTGTTTGCGGCGACATATTCCTCGAGACAGAGGCCGTTGTCCATAATGGCGTGCGCGACTTCGCTCGACCCGACGAAACGAATCAGATAGGGCAGGCAGGGCATGCCGGTAATGTCTTCTTTTCCGGCCGGATAGCGGTCGATGAAGCCGAAGTCGGCCAGAGTTTCGTGGAGCAGTTTGAAAAACGGAATTGTTTTTTGGCGCTCCGCGGTCTCGGTGTACCAGATTTCTTCGCCGTCGTCGCCGGGGTAGAGAATCATGACGTTGAGGAGCAGCCCAGTGTGGTGCTCGGAATAGCCGGCTTTCGGCGTGTGTTCCCAACCATCGATTTTGGAGTAGTAGTTATACACCCAATCTTGGTCTTCGTAAGTGCGGTAGGCACTGAGGAGGCCGACGGTCATACCCTTCTTCCATAGCGCAACCTGGAGCTGCCCGAAGGCGAGCGAAGCCGCTTTTTCGATGGGCGTAGCGACGCCGTCGACGTCCGGGTCGTTAATGACGTCAGGGAGGAGCAACTGGTCATAATCACCGCCAAACTCATACGGATGTTCGTTGTCCACGATGATGAGGTAGTCGCGGGCCGGGTTCAGGGCAACAGCGAAGGGGTCTTCCTCGGGCACCGTCTCCGCCAGGGCAGAAAACGGCAGAGTCATGACAAACAGGAAACAAGTTAATAAGGCAACGATACTGTTTTTAGTTTTCATAAAAACACCCCCTATAAATTTGTAACAGTATTCGTGTATATTATATCATTGTTTTGTGGAGTTGGCAAGGAGAAATTCCATAGCCTCAGTCATGCGGGTAGCCCTGCTCGATTCGCTATTAATATATTGCCTAACCGAATCCAGGTATTCCTCTAATTCCTTATTGTTACTTTTTGTGGGGTACCATAAATTTGACTGGCCAAATCCGTATCCGTCCGTTCGCGCGGTCGGAACTCGGAAAAACCTCCGTTCGGATTCTATCAAGACCGCGTCATTTTCTCGGCACAGAATCATATAGTCGGCCGTCTCGAGTATTCCTTTCTCGTAAAGTTCACCGCGTTTGGAATCGCTCGGTGCTGGTTGCCGATTTCTGTATACGGTGGCGTTGTTATAACATCCAATAATATATTTTCCGCCACGCTTCTTGTCGGTCGCGCACCAAATGACCAGCACGTTGTCTATCTTCTCCGCTTTCGCGGCAGACGAGTCGATATTCTCAATCCGAATAGTCCAGGCCTTACCGTTTGCGGATTTTGTTTCGACAAATCCGTAGTAAAATCCATTAGATAGCGCAAAGTTAGCGATCTCGTGCCCAACTCCGCCCTCTTTGATATATTTAGCATCGCCGGTGGGCTTGTCGTCCATCTCGCCATGATAGCTATTTGCCCACCCAATGTTGCAAAATAAAATCCGCTGTTTCATACTTAGTATGATACATTATATTGGGAGATTGGCAAGGGGGGCTAATTCTGGTAAGCCTCGCGCTCTAACATCTTTTCCTACGGAAAAGATGTATCGCCTGCTCGGCTTTCCACGAAATTGGCGACGTCTTCGACGTCGCATTTTTTTGCGAAGCAAAAAAATGAACTTTCGCTTTGCGAAAGTTCCAATTTCGTGGTGATCCGGGAGGGACTCGAACCCTCGACACCAAGCTTAAGAGGCTCGTGCTCTAACCAACTGAGCTACCGGACCGAGTGAGGAGAGAAAGACGAATTTATTCGTTTTTCTCGACGAACGCCGGAACGGAAAGCGCGTAGCGCTTACCGGACCGAATGTAGTGGAATGACCACCGCTATATTATACCACAACTTATAAAAATTGAAAACCCCGTGCGGTTGAAAAATTACAGAGAGTGTGATATTATTACAATAACCGGCGCGAGCCGGCGTACTTTTATATTTGAAGGAGGGGTTTTACATGACTCTCACATGGATCCTGTTGGCGGTAGCAATCGCAGGTGCGATATATTTTATTGTCGAAACCTACCTTGCTATGAAGAAAAAATCTGAAGGAAACCCGGACATGGTGGAGATGGGCCAAACCATCCGAAGCGGCGCGGACACATTCGTCAAGCGAGAATTTTCGGTAATTACCGTTGTCGTGATTATCGTCGCGCTCGCGTACAGTTTTTTCATCGAGAAATTTGCAGGAGTTACGCTGCTCATCGGCGCAGCTATGAGCTCTGCCGCCTGTATTCTCGGTATGAAAACTGCGACCTATTCAAACGTCCGCACTGTCAACGCGGCACTCACAACGCGCTCCATTGGCAAAACTGTGAAAGTTGCCCTCGAGGGCGGTTCGATTTGCGGTATTGCCGTGCAGGGGCTGGGACTTCTCGGGCTCGGGCTTTGTCTCGTCATTTTCGGGATGGTGGACCGCGACGCGGTCGGCACCGGAATTTTGACCGGATTAAAGTGTAACCCGACTATTGTTCGACTCACCGCTTATTCACTCGGTTGCTCGCTTGTCGCGATGTTTAACCGCGTGGCGGGCGGAAACTACACCAAGGCCGCCGACATTTCGAGCGACATCTTGGCGAAAATTCGGCACGACCTGCCCGAAGACGACGCCAAGGTTCCGAACGTCATCGCAGATTTCATCGGCGACAACGTCAACGACATTGCTGGAAACTGCTCGGACCTACTCGAATCATTCGTAGCGACGGTGGTCGCGGCCATGATTATTCCGGCCGCAGTACTCACGACCACGGATGAAGCGCTGTTTCTTGCGATGATCCGTTTCCCGCTCTTACTCGCGGGAGTCGGACTGCTGGCTTGTGTCGGCACATTGTTTTACGCTCAGCGGCGTGAAATGACTGACGACCCGGAGGCCGAGCTCAATCTCGCGACTTATTTCTCGGCGGGACTGATTGTGGCTTTCGGACTGGTTGCTTCCCTTTTCGTGTTCCGGGGACAAAATCTACCGGAGGAATTCGCGCTCGGAGCGTTTTCACCCTGGGTGTCGGCGGTGCTCGGCATTGCCTCGGGCGTCGCGATTGGCGCGCTCACAGAGCACTACACTTCGTTCACGAAGCGTCCGACTATGAATCTCGCGAAAATTGCGAAAGAAGGCGAAGCCTTCGTTATTACAAAGGGCGACGCTATCGGTTCGCGCTCGACACTTCTGCCCGTGCTCGTTATCGGCGTAGCATTGCTGTTCTCTGGAAAAATTTGTGGAACATATGGTATCGCCATTGCGGCACTCGGAATGTTGTCCTTTGTCGGGACGACAGTTTCGATCGACGCCTTCGGGCCAATCGCAGACAACGCCGGCGGAATTGCCGAATCCTGCCACCTCGACCCCGAGGTCAGAGTCATTACCGACAAGCTCGACGCGGTCGGGAATACTACGGCGGCTATTGGCAAGGGATTTGCCATCGGTTCGGCGGCTTTCGCGACAGTTTCACTGATTTATGCTTACATCGGCAATTTCACGGCTTTCGGTGAAACGCCGGACCTCAACCTCGCGAACTTTGTCGTGGTGGCGGGCGCAATTGTGGGCGGTGCGCTGATTGAATATTTCTCGGCGCTACTCACGGACCACACCATCGAATCGGCGCGAGCTATGGCCGACGTCGGCGACGCGCAACTTTCAGAGCCGGGTGTGCTCGAGGGCACGAAAAAGCCCAATTATAACGAAATGATCGACCTCGCGACGAAACTGGCACTGAAGAAAATGTTGGGGCCGTCGGTGATTTCACTGCTCGTTTCTATCGTTGCCGGACTGTTGTTCGGGCCGATGTTCGTCGGCGGAATCTTGGTCGGCGCAACCATCGTCGCTATCACTCGCGCGCTCTTCATGGGCAACTCGGGCGGAGCGTTTGATAACGCGAAAAAGGCCATCGAGTCCGGGCTGATCGAGGGCGAAGAAAAAGGCTCGGCCGCGCACAAGGCGGCGGTCGTCGGCGACACGGTCGGCGACACTCGAAAAGATGTGGTCGGCGTCGCGCTCGACATTTTCATCAAGTCGATGTCCACTGTTGCCAATACCTTTGCGGCCGTCATCAAAAATGTCTCTCTGTTCAAATAAGACTTTCCCCCGTTTTTCGGGGGATTTTTTATGCCGCGGGCGGAGTTAGTGGAGTTTCTGGCGGAAGTTCGGAGTTGATTGCGTTCGCGTCGAGAGTCAAAACTGAGCCGGAGGTTGCGGCGCCGGCGATAACTTGTTTTGCGACAAAGTTTTCGACGGTGGACTGGACCAAGCGACGGAGCGGACGGGCGCCGAGTTCGGGGTCGTAGCCCTTTTCGGCGAGGAGAGCTTTCGCGTCGTCGGTCAGAGTGATGGAGATTTTGCGCGGTTCGAGAGTTTTATTCACGGAGTTTAAGATTATATCGACCATCTTCAATAAATCGTCTTTACTGAGCGGCTTGAAAAGACAGACTTCGTCAAAGCGGTTCAAAAATTCGGGTTTAAAGGTGCCGTTTTTAATTAAGTTATTCGTCAATTCTTCCTTTTTTGCGGAAAGGTCGGCGCCCAACTTCACCCATTCGCGAATTTCGGCGGAGCCGGCGTTGCTGGTCGCGACGATAATGGCATCTTTAAACGAGAGGTCGTGATTTTGGTCGTCGCGCAAGATGCCCTCATCCAAAACTTGCAAAAGTGCCGTCAAAACGAGCGGATGCGCTTTTTCGATTTCGTCGAAGAGGACGACGGAGAACGGGTTCAATTTTATGCTCGAGATGAGGCCGGTCGGATTTTTCGAATCGATGAGGCGGGCGACGTCGCTTTCTGACACAAATTCGTTCAAGTCAACGCGAATGAAATTGTCGGAATTGTTAAAATAGACCGCGGCGATGGCCTTGCTGAGTTCAGTTTTCCCGACACCGGTCGGACCGAGGAAGAGGAAGGTGCCGATTGGGCGATTTTCGTTTCTCACCCCCGCGGCGGCGCGACGCAGGGCGTCGGAGACGGCTTTCACGGCGGGGACTTGGTCGATTAAGCGCTCGTGGATGAGGCTTTCGAGGTTCAGGAGCCGGTCGCGCTCCTCTTTCGTGTCGAGTGAAGTTTCGCCACCGAGTTTCACGCCGACGGTTTTTTCGACGGCGCGCGCAACGGAGGCGTCCGAAACATAACCATTTTCAGCGAAGGTCGCGGCGGTTTCGAGGAGGTTCACGGCGGCGCCAGGCTCGGCGAGGTCTTGGAGATAGCGCAAAGAGAGGCGATACGACTCTTTCAGCGCCCAAATGGAATAAACGACTTTGTGTCGAGACTCGAGAAGCGGAACGCGGTCTTGCATTACTTTCAGAGTTTCTTTTTCATCCGAGGCGGTGACGGTGATTTTATTGAAGTCGGATGAGAGGCGTGGGGAGTGCGCGGAAAGTTCCAAAAAGGCGGCTTCGTCGAAAGTGAAAATGAGGCGAAGATTCGAATTCGAGACGTAGGGCTCGATGAGGTTCGTGAGATCGACCGAGCCGACGCCGGATTTGAAGAAAAGTTCGGCGTTGTCGAGGTAGAGAATAATGTTCTTCGCTTTCGCGACTTCGGCAAAAATCGCCGCGACGAGGCGCTCAGTGTCGCCTTGTTCTTTCGTCCCGGAGACGAGGCTCGCGGCATCGAGTTTGAAAACTTGGCGATATTTCAGGTTGTGCGGGACGAGCGGATTGTCCGAATCGAGGAGGGCGTCGGCGAAGGCCGTGACGATAGTTGAGCGACCGGAGCCGTCTTTTCCCACGAGGGCGACATTTTGGCGCCCGCCGGTGGAGAAAGTTTTGAGCATTTGGGCGACGGCTTCGGTGGAGTTCGCTTGGTTGACGTGGACGCGAGAATAAGCGCTGAGACGAGCGGAGATATTTTCGCCATATTTTTCGAGGGTTGGGATGTAGCCGAAGGAGAGGTCACGCCCGATTCCGCCAGTGCGGCGGCGAGTTTTGGCTTCTTTCACGAGGCCGTGGAGATAATCGTACCAGACCATGCCGTTTATTAAGTCGTCTTTGTCGAGTTTGATTTCATTCAGTTTTTGTTCGTGATTTTGACAGGATAAAACATAAGCGATAAGTAATACACCGCCAGCAATACTCGGGACTTCGGCGAGCGCGCGGACTTCGCGGGCTTTTTCGAAGATATTTTCGAGCGTGACGCCGGTCGCGTCGAGGGATTTTAGGAAATTTTCATTCAGGCCGTAGCGGGCGGCGAGGAAGTGGCCGGAGCGGGTGTTTTTTAAGTTTTCCACAAGCGTAGATTTTTCCACAGAGGGGTGGTGACCCAGGGCAATAATAGCGTTCGCAGAAAGTAGGTCGGTGATGTTGTCGGTTTTTCCGAGCGGAAGGTGGGAAAGATGAAAAGCGTACCAGAGATAGAGAATGAGAATAAGAATAAGTGGAATAAGGAGGAAAAAGGAGAGCGGTTTTCCGAGGTAATAAATTGCGAAAACGGCGCAAGCAACAGAGATGAGCGCGAAAAGCGTTTTTATCGCGAAGTGGCCGAGGAACTTCCCGAGGCGGGCTTCTTTCGCGCGAGTGGAATGGGGGTTAAATTCGTTCATTTAAAATCCTCCTTTCACGCCCAAAATGAGGCAAACAATCGGCAAAAGCGGGAGCACTGGCCAGAGAAGAATGAGCGCCAGCGAAAAGACGGATTGAAAAATGAGGGCGAGGAGCCCCAGGAGGATGATAAAAAAGCGAACGGCGGCGCCGACAAGGCGAGAAACGAGCTTGTCAAGAAGTTTTTCGAAGAATGTCGGGTGCGCTGAGAGAGCGGAAACTTGACGGAAGGGCGAGAAGAAAGTTCTCATGAGTTGCCCAATGGAGAAAAAGTCATAAGTGTTTTTCAGTCGCTCGAGGGATTTTTGTGCCGAGATGCGAAAACCATCGAGATACCACCAACGGAATAATGATAGCGCTAACATAGTTTCATTATAGCATAAGCGGGTAAAATTTACCCGCTTATTGTGGTGGATAGAACTATTTAAAAATACTGTTGATAAGTTTCGAGGTGAGTTTGTTCAGAGTTTTGTCGATGAGTTTATCCGCGGCTTTTTCGGCGGTGGACTTTTTCGGGCGACCGACAGTGCCGCGAGTGGTGGTGGTTCCGCGAGAGGCGGTTTTTGCGGCTTCTTTTGCGCGGGCGGCGTCTTCTTTTTCTTTTTGTAAGCGAGCCCGCTCCGCTTCTTCGGCGCGTTTTGTTTCTTCGTTTATCCGCTCGATTTTTTCGGTGGCGGAGTCGTCGTTTGTAGCGTTTTCATATTTTCCGTAGAGCGAATTTTGGCGAATGGCGGATTGGCGCTCTTCGGGCGAAATCGTGCCCATGCGCGATTCGGGCGGAAGAATGGTGACTTTTTCGACGATGCTCGGTTCGCCTTTTTCGGTTTGGAAAGAGACGAGAGCTTCGCCGGTCGCGAGAAGTTTAATGGTTTCTTCAGTGTTGAAATTCGGGTTTTTGCGGAAGCCGTTCGCGGCGGCAGTGATGGATTTTTCGTCAGTCTTCGTGTAGGCGCGGAGGACGTGCTGGACGCGGTTGCCGAGCTGAGACAAAATCTCATCCTTAATGTCGGAGGGAGACTGGGAGACGAAGTAGAGCCCGACGCCTTTCGAGCGGATAAGTTTGACGATTTGGACGAGTTGTTTAATTACGCCGTCTTTCATCTCGCTAAAGATGAGGTGCGCCTCGTCGAGGAAGAAAATCAGTTTCGGGCGGTCGAGGTCGCCGACTTCGGGAAGTTCGTTGTAGATGGTCGTGAGAAGCCAGAGGAGAGTAGTGACGTAGGTCGTCGGGTTTTTGAAAAGATTTTCGGCGTCGAGGACGCTGATGTAGCCGCGGCCGGTGCCGGCTTCGGTGCGCATGAGGTCGTGAATGTCGAAGGCGGGTTCGCCGAAGAAATTATCGCCACTTTCTTTGAAATTCATCACGGCGCGGCGGATGGTGGTCAGGGACTGCGTCGAGAGATTACCATATTTTGCAGAATATTCCTTTTTCTTTGAGTCAACGTAGGACACGAGCGAGTTCAGGTCGTCGAGATTGTCGAGTTCGAGGTGTTCGTCGGCGCTGATTTTAAAGATGATGCCGAGGATTTCTTCTTGGGCGTCGCTAAGATCCAAAAGCCGCGCGAGGAGGCGCGGGCCGACGCTCGAAACGGTCGTCCGAATCGGGTGGCCGGATTTTCCGTCCATGTCGAAATATTGGGTCGGGAAAGACTGATTTTTGTAGCCCTCAAGTTTCAGACCCTCGACGCGTTCCTTGATTTTTTCGCTGTAGTCGCCGGGCTGACTCATGCCGGCGAGGTCGCCTTTCACGTCGGTTAAGAAAACCGGGATGCCGGCGGCAGAGAAACTTTCCGCGAGAACTTTCAGGGTCACGGTTTTTCCCGAGCCACTGGCGCCGGTGATGAGACCGTGGCGGTTCGCCATTTTCGGCAAAATTGCCGCCTCGACCCCGTCTTTGGTTTTTCCTACTAAGATTTTTTCGCTAACAAACATAAAAACTCCGTTTTTTTAATTATATCATATTTTTCGGAAAAATCTTGGCGTGATATAATAATGCTAATGGCAGCGCAGAGAAACGTCCTTCCCTCGAAGAAAAAAGAAAGTATTTTGAAAATATTTTTCAAGGAATTTTTGGACCCGATGGTTTTACTTCTTGTCGCGGCGATTATTTTTTCGATTGTCGCGGGAGAATATGTTGACGCGGCGGTGATTGCGTTTATTATTGTAGTTGACGCGATTATGGGGACATATCAGGAAAATCGCGCGAATAAAACCGCGGATTCGCTGTCGAAGTTGATTAAGACGAAGGTAAGGGTGCTGCGCGGGGGCGAGGTGGTGATGGTTGATGCGGAGGATTTGGCGGTGGGGGACGAAGTGATGCTGGAGTCGGGGGACAAAATCCCGGCGGATTTACATATTCTCGAGGCGCACAACTTGACGGCGGATGAGTCGATTTTGACTGGAGAGAGTCTGCCGGTGGAGAAAGGTGCTGAGGACGATAAGCTCTTTTCAGGGACGATAGTGATGACGGGGCGAGCGAGGGCGGTGGTTACGAGTATTGGGGTGGACACGGAAATTGGAAAAATCGCGGACAGTCTCGTGAATGCAAAAGAAGAGAAGTCGCCGCTCACGATTCGAATGGAAAAGACGTCCAGACAGATTAGTGCGATTATTTTAGTGGTGGGGATTTTGGTTGCGGTTTTGCTTTTTTCGAAAGGAGTGCCGCATGGCACGATTTTTCTTTCGGTGATTGCGCTCGCCGTGTCGGCGATGCCGGAAGGGTTGCCGCTCGCGCTGACGATGGCGCTTACGATTGCCTCGAACCGGATGGCGAAGAAAAATGTCGTGGTTCGGCGGCTCAAGGCGGCGGAGTCGCTCGGGAGTTGCACGGTGATTGCGTCGGATAAGACTGGGACGCTCACCGTGAACGAACAGACTGCGAAAGTGATTTTGCTTCCGGACGGGAGCGAATATAAAATCACTGGGACGGGGCACGATTTTTCGGGCGAGGTCGTCGGGGAGGAGCCCGAGCGGGCGAAGAAAGTCGCGATGCTTGGGGCGATTAATAATGAAGCGAATATCGAGGGTGCGCACCCGGTCGGGGATTCGATTGATATTGCGTTTAAGGTGCTGCTCAAGAAGTTCGGGGGCGTCGAGGCGGCACCGAAAATTCTCGAGACGGTGCCCTATGAGTCGGAGAATAAATATTCCGCGGTGTTTTTTGAACGAGACGGTGAAGTTTATTGCACAGTAAAGGGGTCGCTTGAGGTAGTAAAGGGGTTTTGTGGAGATATACCGGAGGCGGTTGACGCGCAAAATGAGAGGCTGGCGCGAGAAGGGTATCGCGTGATTGCGCTGGCGTGTGGGAAGGTGAAAAAACAGGGGAAATATACCATATATGATATAAAAAATTTGGAGTTTTCGGGAATGGTCGGGTTTATTGACCCGATTCGAAAAGAAGCGGTCGGGTCGATTGCGGAGTGCAAAAAGGCGGGGATTCGAGTGCTGATGATTACGGGGGACCACCCTCTAACTGCGTTTTCGATTGGGCGAGAGCTCGGGCTCGTTGATGATTATTCTAAAGTCGCGAGCGGGGCGGAAGTGGCGGCGGAAATTGAGCGGGGCGAGGAGAGGTTTGATAAATTTGTGCGCGAGAAAACGATTTTTGCGCGAGTTTCGCCACTTCAAAAACTCAAGATTGTCGAATCGCTGAAGCGCCAGGGCGAGTTCGTGGCGGTGACGGGGGACGGGGTGAATGACGCGCCAGCGCTTAAAGTGGCGAATATTGGCGTCGCGATGGGGAGCGGGACGGACATTGCGCGCGAGACGGCGGATATGATTATCGTGGACGACAATTTTTGCTCGATTGTCGCCGGGGTGCGGGAGGGGCGGATTGCGTATGCGAATATTCGGAAGATTGTGCTGTTTTTAATGTCCTGCGGATTGGCGGAGGTATTGTTCTTTTGTTTCTCGATTTTGTTCGACCTGCCGATGCCGCTTGTCGCGATTCAGCTACTCTGGCTTAACGTCGTGACGGACGGGCTGCAGGATTTTGCGCTTTCTTTTGAGCGGGCCGAGGGCGGGATTATGGATGAGGAGCCGCGCAGCCCGAAAGAATCGATATTTTCGCGAGAGCTGTTTTTGGAGATTCTGTTTTCGGGAGTCGTCATCGCGGCGGTAGTGAGCGCGGTTTGGGTGTATCTACTCAGGGGTTTGGGGCTCGAAACGGAGCTCGCACGGGGATATATTATGGCGCTTATGGTGTTTATTCAGAATATTCATCTTTTCAACTGCCGGAGCGAGAAAAAGTCGGCGTTTTCGATTCGGTTCTTCTCGAATAAGCTCGTCCCGTTCGTCTTTATCGGCTCGATTTTGCTCCAGATTCTCGTGAGCGAAATTCCGGTATTTTCGGAGATATTAAAAATATCTCCTGTGCCGGCGGCACATCTTCTTATCTTGTTTTTGATCGCTTTGAGTGTGTTGGCGTTGGTGGAGATATATAAGTTGGCAACAAAAAAATCCCAAGGGGATTTTCATGGTGCACCCGTTTACGAAGTTCCGGGTGCACCAACAAAAAAATCGTCGAAAGACGATTCTGTTGGTGCACCCGACTAGACTCGAACTAGCACAGCCTTTCGGCCACTACCACCTCAAGGTAGCGTGTATACCAAATTTCACCACGGGTGCGTATACGATATTATTTTATCACAAAATGACAAAAAAGGGAAGATGTGATAAAATTACGCTATGAAATTGTCAGAAGAATTGGTTTATCGGGGATTTCGAGGACAAAATACGTTCAAAGACGCCTCGGAGTTGGACGAGCGCGAAAGTAAGAAATTTTATTTTGGGGCGGACCCTTCGGCGAACTCGCTGACGATTGGGAATCTCGCCGCGATTATGATGTGCGCTTGTTTTGTGCGCCATGGATACGAGCCATATCTTCTGGTCGGTGGGGCGACGGGGCAAATTGGCGACCCGAAAGATAACGGCGAGCGCGAGTTGAAGCCGCTTGAGGAAGTCGAGGCGAACAAAGTCGCGATTAAAAAACAACTCGAGAGGTTGATTCGGTCCGACAATCTCACGATGCTCGACAATCTCGATTGGTTTCGTGACGTGAATTATCTCGATTTCTTGCGCGAGGTCGGAAAAAACTTCTCGATGACGCAGTTACTCGACCGACAATTTGTCGAGAAGCGCATCGGCGCGGGTGGCTCGGGGATTTCTTATGCCGAGTTTTCTTACACGCTCATCCAGGGATATGATTTTCTCCATTTGTACCGCGAAAAAGGCATTTCGCTTGAGCTTTGTGGAGAGGATCAGTTCGGGAACTGTAGCTCTGGGATTCATCTTATTCGCGTGCTTGAGAATGCGCGCGCGGACGCGTGGTCCACGCCGCTCGTGATCGACCCCATCACGGGCCGAAAATTCGGGAAATCCGAGGGGAATGCGGTCTGGCTCGATGCGAATTTAACCTCGGTGTTCGATTTTTATCAATTCTTCTTGAACCAGAGTGACCTTGCGGCACCGGGGCTTCTCAAAATCTACACTGTTCTCGAGCCCGAGGAAATCGACCGGATTATCGCCGAGGGGCAAGAGGCTCCGGAGAAACGCTTGGTCCAGAAAGCGCTTGCGCGTGGTGCTACGGCCGTTGTGCACGGAGAAGAGCTTGCTAATAAAGTTGAAGAACTGTCAAATATATTGTTTGATAAAAATACCGATTTTTCGACACTTCAGCTCGGGGAGCTTGGTGAATTATTAACTAAAACGCCTTGTGGAAAACTTGTGGAAATCGTGACGAATTCCGGACTCGCCGAGTCGAAGAAAAAGGCGCGGGAATATATCGCCGGCGGGGCAATTTCGGTCAATGGCGAAAAAATCACGGATGAAAATGCCGAGATTGTTGCGGGCAAAATCATCAAAAAGGGCAAAAATAAATTTGCCCTTACGGTGTAAAACTATTCAGCGTTAGTGAAGACCGAAACGACGTCCGAGAGGTCGTCGATTTGGTCGAGGAGTTTTTCGAGCTTCTCGGCTTCTTCGCCGGAGACGGCGACGGTCGTGGTCGGAACGTATTTTAGCTCGGCTTCGGTTACGGTGAGGCCGCCGTCCAAGAGATTTTTCCGGACTTTCATGAGGTCGGAAGCTTCGGTGGTAATTTCAATTCCCTCGTCGATTTCTTCGGCGTCTTCGGCGCCAGCGTCGAGCGCGGCCATCAGGGCGTCTTCGCCTTTTTCGCTAATCAAAATCACGCCTTTGTGGGCGAATTGGAACATCACCGAGCCGGGGTCGGCCATGCGGCCGCCACTCTTCGTCAAGACGTTGCGGACTTCGGGCATGGTGCGGTTTTTATTGTCGGTGGCGACGGAGATAATAATGCCGACACCGCCGGGGCCGTAGGCTTCGTAGGTTTCTTCGATGAGAGCGGCGGAAGCCTTGTCGGCGACGCGGGCGATGGCGCGCTCGATGTTCGCCTTCGGCATGTTCGCGAGGCGAGCTTTCTCGAGCACCATCGCGAGAGACGGGTTCATGTTCGGGTCAGTGCCGGCACGAGCCGCAATGGCGATTTGGTTACCGATTTTCGTAAAAAGTGCGCCACGCTTCGCGTCCACCACAGCTTTCTGGCGTTTTGTCGTTTCCCATTTTGAGTGTCCGGACATAAAAATTCCTCAATTATTTCATTACTTGGTCTGGGCTACCAGGATCGAACTGGCGACCTCACGCCCCCCAGGCGTGCGCGCTACCACTGCGCCAAGCCCAGAAAAATTCTCCGGGAGAGAATTAAATTGGTCTGGGTGATCAGACTTGAACTGACGACCTCGCAGTCCCGAACCGCGCGCGCTACCAACTGCGCCACACCCAGATATGTAATGTTCTGATGGTCTGGGCGACCCGATTTGAACGGGCGACCTCAGCGTCCCAAACGCTGCGCGCTACCAACTGCGCCACGCCCAGAACATTTAAATTATACCACAATTCTCTCTAAAATCATAGAGAGAATTGTGACTAATCTTATTTTGCGTACTCGACGGCACGCGTTTCGCGAATGACGTTTACCTTAATCACGCCAGGATAGGACATCGTGGCTTCGATTTTATTCGCAATGTCGCGAGCAAGCTTCAGGGCGGAAAGGTCGTCAATCTCAGCGGGGCGAACCATAACGCGGATTTCGCGACCGGCGGAAATGGCGTAAGCCTTATCGATACCGTTGAAGGATTTCGCGATATTTTCGAGGTCACGAAGACGCTCGGCGAAGTTTTCGGCGGAAATATTGCGGGCGCCAGGGCGAGCGGCGGAAATCGCGTCCACGATTTTCACAATCAGAGCCTCGAGAGTGGTCGGCTCGATGTCGTTGTGGTGTGCGGCGATGGCGTTCACAACCTTGTCATTCAGACCATATTTTTTCGCAAGTTCGGCACCAATCTCGGCGTGCTTGCCTTCGATTTTGTGCGTCACAGCCTTGCCCATGTCGTGGAGAAGGGTCGCGGTTTTTGCAAGTTGTTTATCCGCGCCGATTTCCTCGGCAATCATGCCGGCGATGTGCGCCATCTCGACCGAGTGGGCGAGGACGTTCTGGCCATAGGAAGTGCGGAATTTTAGTTCGCCGAGAAGGTGAATCACTTCGCGCGGGAGGCCCATCACGCCGACTTCGCGAGCGGCATCTTCGCCGGCCTGGATGACTTCTTTTTCGATTTCGCGCGTGGCTTTTTCGACGGCGTTTTCAATCGAGGCGGGGGAAATGCGCCCGTCTTTAATAATACGTTCGAGAGCGTATTTTGCGACTTGGCGACGAATCGGGTCGAAGGACGAGAGCACGACCATGCCCGGGGTTTCGTCGATTAGGACGTCAACACCGGTGGCGCGCTGGAGAGCCTGGATATTGCGGCCTTCTTTGCCGATGATATGGCCTTTCATATCATCGTCCGGGAGCCGAACAGAAGCCACGGCGCGGTCGGTCGAGACTTCGGCGCTCATGCGCTCCATGGCGGTTAGGAGCATTTCTTGCGCAGTGTCGTCGATGTTGTTTTTCAATTCTTGTTGTTGTTTCACGACGAGATTCACGAGGTCTTGTTTCGTGTCGTTCTCAGTCATTTTCATCAACTTTTCGCGCGCGTCCTGCTTCGTCAGACCGGCGATTTTTTCGAGCTTTTCTTGTTGCTTTGCGCGAATGCCCTTAATCTCGGTCTTTAGTTTCTCGATTTCTTTTTCTTCAGCATTCAACTTTTCGTTCTTTTTCTCGAGTTGGTCGATGCGCTGGTCGAGCGCTGTCTCGCGAGAAGACAGTCTCGACTCAGTTTTTTGCCATTCGCGGCGACGCTCGGCTTCTTCGTTTTTCAACTTTTCGGACGCGGCACGTTCTTCGCGAGTGGATTTATTCGCGATTTCACTAGCTTGCTTTTTGGCTTCGAGGACGATGTTTGAGGCCTCGCGCTTGGCTTTTAAGACGAGGTTGTCGGCCCGGTTTTTGCCACTATTTTCTTTGGTTTTGTTATAAATAGCAACTCCACCAGCTCCGAACCCCAGTCCAAGGGCAGCCGCAAGGACTGCGATGATTGTTGGACTCATTGTTTCTCCCTATTTTTTAGCGGTTTTCTTCGGTGCAGATTTGGTAGATTTTTTCTCGTCGGCGACTTTTTCGGCGTTATTGGCGGCGGCAACGGTTGCGAGATTCAGGTAGTAGTTTTTCGCGTCGATAGCTTGCGCAAAACCGATATTTATGGTGTAGATAATTGGCACCCAGATAACCAGGGTGAGGATATAAGGAACCCAGTCGTCGTTCGAGGCGTTCGTGCCGGTATTCATCGCCACGACATCCCAGAGCCAGTGGAAGAGGAAGGGGATGATGAAAGCGACGAGGAATTGGACGGAGCCGAGGTTGGCCCAAGAGAAGCGTTTTTTGTAACCCTTCGCCATCATGATGCCGGCGCCTTCGAGCGCGCCCCAAGCGAGGTGCATACCGAGAGACAAAATTGCTCTCTGGAAGGCCATGCTGGTGAGCTGGTTAATCGAGCCAGCGGCGACGAGATAGCCCATCGTTTCGAAACCGGCGAAGCCAGCACCGACAGCGGCACCGATTAAGAGACCGTCTAAGATGTAGTTCGCGCGCTTGTCAACGGAGATAATTCCGGCGATGATGAGAGCTTTCGCGACTTCCTCGGTCAGAGAGATGAGGAGGCATTGCCAAATCAAGTCGTTCGAGTTCATCTTGAAGACCTGAGACTCGAAGACGGTCACGATAATCGCCGCGGCGCCACCAATCAAGAGATAGACGGCGGTTTTGCGGAGGGTAATGTTGTGCAGAATGTCGATTTCGTGGAAGAATATCACCGCCGCGAGCGGAAGCGCAAAGGCACAGGCAAAGACAAAGCCCGGGAGCAGAGTTCCGACCTTAATAGCGAGGTAGCCGATGGCGAAAATCGCGATGAGAGCGAGGAACAACAAGAGCACCCGGCTCCAAGCCCAAGCCGAAGCGTCGGCGGAAGTGATTTTTTTCACGTCAACGGGGTTGTATTTTGTGCCTTTCGTAAATACGTTGTCCATGTCGTCGGCGTTGTGCTTTTTGAAGAGGTCACGGAAGATGTCGCTCGCGGTGACTTTTCCTTTCATTTTCAGACCACCGGTCAATTTCGAGAGCGAGTTACTCATTGCGCCGCCGAAATTACCAGCGACAGTCGTGCGTTCGACGGGGCGGCCACATTTCGGGCAGGCGTCAGCGGTCCCAGGAACCATGGTTCCACAATCGGGACATTTCACTGGACGCGAAGCGAGGTCCTGGGGGGCGCCGCATTTCGGGCAGGATTCCGCAGCATCGGAAATCTCATGGCCACATTCGGTACATTTTACTAATGCCATTATTCTCCTTTCTTGAGAGATTTGATAATTAATTTTACGATTTTGTTCAGGTCGGATTGGGTCGTTTTAACATTATCGTCCTCCTCAACTGACGAACTGAGCATAAAAAGACCGTCGCCAACTTTCAGGGCGTAGCGATAGTCGATTATGCGATTGGAACTTGAGGGGGCATTGTAAGTGTAGGCATATTGATAAAAACCACGGTCGCCTAGCTTTCCCGTGGTAATTTCGGAATAGACTTCGTAATTCGTAAAATAGCGCGCGGCGCTATTGTAATATTCGTTGATCAGGTCTCTTGCGGTCATGTCGTCGGTGCCGTCTTCGTGGACCATGACGAAAGGATAATCTGGGGTGCCGTCGGTTTTCGTGGATTTTGTGACATATATATTATTATATGAGTCGGTCGCGATGGCCCAGTCGCTAGGGTATTCAAAAGAGAAGCGCTTGCCAGTATAAGTCTTATTTTCGGTGGTCGGGAGAGTCGGAGTGATCGGGCTGTCTTTCGGTTCATCTTTCGGCTCGTCGGGATTTTCGGTCGGGAGGACGGAAACTTCGCAATTATTCTCGGGGGATTGTGTTTTTTCGATGTATTTTATGAGGAAGAAAATATTAATGCCGGCGGAAATTAGACCAGCAATAACAATAAAAAACCCGAGCAAGAAGGGGAAATGGTGAGGTTTCGGGGGACGCGGAGCGGGAACTACCGGGGCCGGAGCCGCAGGAGCGGGAGCCGCGGGGGCGGATTTTACTTTCGTTTTTTTAGTCTTCTTTTTTGCCGTCAAATCAACGCCGCAGTGCGGGCAGGTCTTGGCTTGGTCGGAAACGGATTTATCGCAGTTTGGGCATTTAATCAGGGACATAAAATTCCTTACAGGTTTTATTATACACGAAAACCTAAAAAAATAAAAGGCTATTTTTTCGGGGGAGTAACGTTCGCCTCGCGACCATATTCGGGCAAAATGATGTCGTGTTTTTGGCCTTTGTGGTCAAAAAGCGGAACTTTGAGCTCATGAGACAGGGCGTTCACGATAGAGGCGCCAATTCTGAGTCCGGTGAAAGAGCCGGGGCCAGAAAAATAAGTGATTTCGGAGATGTCGCGCCAGTCGCCGCCGTTTTCTTGCAACTTTTCGTGAATGAAGCGGAAAATTCCCTCCGCCATTTCGTGGCCGGCTTCCCATTCGTAGGATTTTTCGTCGATTTTTAGGCGACAGACCGCGGTCGAAGTGTCGAGGTAGAGTTTCATAAAATGAGCTCCCGGGAGTTTTCGTCCAAGATTTTAATTTCGATTTTTTGGCGAGTCTTCGGCAACAGATTTTCGACCGATTCGGCCCACTCAACAATAATGATATTTTGCGGATTTTCGAGGGCTTCGGAGATTTCGTCGGCCATGAGCCCCGGTTCTTTTAATCTGTAAAAATCGTAGTGAATAAGTTCGCCGTCTTTAATTTTATATCTTTTTGAGAGGACGAAACTCGGGCTCGTCACTTCTTCTGTCACGCCGAGCCCCAAGGCCAGACCTTTCACAAAAGTAGTCTTTCCGGCGCCAACGTCGCCGATTAGTTCAATTACTTTCGGAGCGGACCGGGCAAACTTTTCACCAAAATCCTGCATCTCCTCGTCTGAGCGGATAATCATTGTTATATTATACCAGAATTAGAGAGAAACGGCAATGGATTTAATCTGTTTGTTCGTGAGAGTGCCGTTAGCTGCGGTGAGGATGTATTTTACGCCGGAGTTCACCCAGGCGGCCGAGGAGCCGGAAATGTAAAGTGTCAAACCCTGTTCGCGCACGGCGTCATAAGTTTCGAAAGTCGGCTCGACGTAGTTCGCGAGGAGGGCTTTCGAGTCCCAGGAGGATTTTTCTTCGACGAGTTGGAAGCTCTTGCTCTCTTCGGAGTTTTCGAAGGTAAGCGTGATGCGATTGTCGCCGGCGACGCTGGACTTCAGGGAGTAGCCGCGCGGAACGTAGTCGGGGTAGGAATTTTCGATGCCGGAGCGCATGGCGATGACTTGCGCGGAGAGGTCGGGGACGTTCAGGTTCACAAAATAAACAATAGCAATAACCGAGGCGACGGCGCAAGAAAAGGCCAGGACGATGCGACCGACGCTGAATTTTCGCTTTGAAAATGAAGCGGATTTTTTCGAGGAGGATTTCGAGTTCATAGTCGCGACGTTTCGGAGAGCTTTCGAGACGGCGGCGTCCTTTTTCTCGGAGGCGGACATGACGGAAGAGCGAGAAGAAGCAGAAGAGGCGGATTTGTGATTTTTGATGGCCATGAGGCGCGCGCGGTTAATTTCGGCGGCACGGGCTTCGCGACGTTTTTGTTCGGCTTTTTTGCGACTTTCGATGCGGGCGTTGCGCTCGGCGGTGTCAACCGTGGGACGACGGACGTAGCGACGGTTCAGGGTCGTCGAACGCTGGACGGTAATATGATCCGCTTGGCTGTCGTGCTCAGTTTCAGTTCTATTCATTTTTCCTCGCTTTAAATGCTTATAACTATAATAAGCTAAGCATTTTAAAAAATCAAGAGCTTTTTTATCAAAAGGTGATAGAATAGAGACATGGATTCGATAAAAGAACGCGAAAAAAAGCGCATAATTCGAGTGGCGATTACCGAGGGACTGATGGCGGTAACGATTATTTTGCTCACCATTATATTATTGTTTGTAGTGCAGGGATACGGGATTAACCCGAGCGAGGGGAGAATCGAGCGGCTGGGGCTGGTGGAGTTTTCGAGTGAACCGGGCGGGGCGGTAGTTTCGATTGATGGCAACGAGATTTTTTTCCGGACGAGCACGAATCGCACGCTGAGCGCCGGGAAACACGAAATCGTGCTTTCGCGTGCGGGGTATAGTTCTTGGGCGGGGGAGATTAATGTGGTTGAGGGGATGATGTATCGCACAGGCGCAAGGAGACTATATAAACTCGAGCGCGAAGTCGAAACGGTCGCGAGCTCGGTCGAGGCTTCGAGTGCTTATGTTTCGCCGGATAGGAAGATTATGCTTTATTGGACGGAGGAGGGGAAGTGTTATATTTTACGCACGAACGAGGGAGATGTTACGGAGCTTCCGATTGAGAAACCTTTTGAGGTGGTCGAAATTTCTGGCGACCACAACAAAATGCTTGCGAAAAACGCCGACGGCGATTATGTTATTATTCGGATAGATAAAACTGCCGAGACTATTAACGTGACGAAAAATCTCGGGATGAATTTTGACGAGGTTCGCTCCGAAAATGCTTCGATGGAGCGACTGCTCGGACTTTCTAATCACCAGATTTTCGAAATTAATGTCGTGAGCGCCGAGGCGACTGCAACGACCGCGACAGATGTCGCGAGTTTTGTGAATTATGGCTCGAGGATTGCTTATGTTTCGCTTCCGCATAGCGAGATGACGAGCGATGGGGATAATATTGTCGCGGACCGGAGCGTTCGAGAGCTCAGGACGACCGAGGTCGGGACGCTGACGTCGGTTGCGCTTTATCAGAGCGCCGACTTGTTCTCGCCGCGACTGATTAAAATTAATGAATATTACGGGGATTATTATATTGCGCTCGCCGAGGGCGAGGAGGTTAAGGTTTTCTCGGGGCGTTGGCCGGACGGAAAAAATACCATGAAAATCGTGGCCGAAAAAACGCTCGGGTGGACGCCGGCAGTGGTTGATAATGGCGGCAACGGCAAGACGGTTGTGTTTCAAAATGGCAACTCGGCCGCGTTTTTCGACGCCGAGGAATTTAGGATAAGCGACTACGACATTGCGACTATGCTTTCTTCAGAAATTGGTAGCGCTAAAATCGTAAGCCGCGGGTCGCTTGACGGATATTCGCAATATGTCGTGACCGAAGACGGGAAACTGGTCGCGTATGATGCGGAAGCGAGAAACACTTTTACGCTCGCTCTTAATGTCAAAAATCTGCCCATCACTTTCTCGGAAAATGGTGATTTTGTGTATTATTTCACGGAAGACCGAATCGAGAGACAGAGAATTAAATAACTAGTTCCCCGTCAGCCAATTCCAGACGTTTTCGAAGAAGGTTGGTTGGTTCGCGGGGAGGGCTTCGCTCGCGTTCGGCTCGGCGTCGCCGGCTTTGTCCGCGACGGTGGCGCCTTCGTCCACGGGGCTGATTTGTTTGGCATAAACAAGTAAGCGGTAGCGCGAAGTGCCGAGCGGGGTGCAGGTGAGCAAAATCAGGGTCGGCTCGGTGCGCGTCTCGGTCAGAGCTGAAATTTCGGTCGGCTCGACGACGCGTTTTTCAAAGACGGAGTAAGTGTATCTTTTTGAGTTGTAGTTGATGTAAATCAGGTCGTTATTTTCAAGGCGTTCGAGGCCGGAAAAGATGAATTTGTATTGGATGTTGCTGTAGATGTCGCCGGCGGAGTGGCCGGAAATTACGAGGTTGCCGATTTCGCCTGGGAGAGCCGAGGCGCCGGCGATTTTGAAGTGGGCAACGCCGGTCATCATCGAGTGGTCAACTTCGGAGAGCGGGATGTCGAAGGCGACGGGAACTTCGACGTTCAGTTTCGGGATGATGAGTTTTGGGTCGGGGGAGACGGTCACCGCGACGGTCGGGTCAACGGCGCTGATTTCGGTCGAGGCGGACTCGCCGGGCGAAACGTAGGCCATAATCGGAGCGAAAATGAGGCGGTTGTATTGCAAAAATAGCACGACAAGAATAAGGACGACGCTCGCGATGATGGGGACGAGATGGCGGCGACGGCGACGCTTTTCACCCTGCAGGAAAGCGCGCTTTTTAAAGCTTTCTTTTAGCCTTCGACCGATTACCTCCTCGTCCGAAATACCCCTGTTATTTTCTATTGGAGCGCCCTTACTGTCTCCGGCCTTTTTCGAGGCTTCGATGACGACTTTTTCACTCTCGAGCTTCATTTTTTCGCGCGCGACGTAGTCCTTCGCGGCGTTGGAATAGTAGTTTGAGTAGTATTTTTGGTAATAATTTTGCCAGGCGGAGTGGTATTTTTGCCAGTCGGTCGGGGTGGTCTGGCGGGTCGCAATTGGGGCGTCCTTCATTTTCGCGGAAGTGTCGGTCGAGACAGTGTTCGGATTTTTCGCAGCGTAAGCCGCCATCACGCGTTCGCGTGCGATGCGTTGTGCTGTTTCTTTCTGGCGCTCAATGCGCGATTGCCCACCGGTGTCTGGATTCATAGCTATATTATATCACAAACCGACCACCGGAGCAATTGATGGAGCGTCGCGTTATCTTCCTCTGTTGTGATTCCAGTAAACTATGGTCGCGACCAGGCTTCCCGCCGTTAACATTATTCCGAATATTAAAACTGTCGCCGTTACTGCGCTCCAGTTTCTTGAAAAAACGTAAGTCATCTGATTTTGTATAAACAAAGCATAATCTTCATCGTCCGTTAGATGAATCGGCTTCCCGTTTTCGTCACGTTCTACGCTGCAGATATAAGCACCTTCGTTGAGAATACCCCCATCAAGCATCTCTTCCTTTTCGAAACAAAGATGCGGCGGGTTCGAATTATAAATATAGCCACGTGGCACATTATTAGTCCAGAAAAAGACATTTTTTGTTGCTAATCCGAAAAATATCGTCAAGGCTAGTAGTAGGCAGGTATTTACGATTACTCGCGGACTGGTTTTTTTATTTTTCATAATTACCTCCTATTATTATCTTAATTATATCATAAAATTACGGTTTTCGAAAATGTAGGCGAGGTCGGGGTGGTATTTTTTTAGTTCGCGGATGACGGCGAGGTCGAAGGATTTTTTCGTGACGACGGGGCGGTTGTCCAGCCATTTTTCGATATTTCGCGAGACTTCGTCGGCGATTTTTTCGGCGAAGCCGGCTGGGATTTTTGCGACGCGGGCTTCACGTAAAATATCGTCTTTTAGTTTCAATCTCGAGAAAGTAGTTTCGATTTTTGTTTTCATGTCAGACTCCCAGAACGAAGAAAGCGAGGACGAAAAGCCCCAGCGAAATTAAAGCGATGCCGGAAAAATATTTCAGAAAAGTTTTTTCTTTCACGCGCCAGCGCTGGATATCGATGACGCTTTTTCCGCGGCGGATGAAGGCGCGGAGAAGAACGAGCGGCAAAATCGAGGCGATGGTAAAAAGCGCGAGGGAGAGGCAGATGTAGCCGAGAGGGAGAGTCGCCGAGAAGCTCGCGACGGTCGCCATGAGCGCGAAAGAAAAGGGGAGTTCGCCGACGACTGACATGAGGCCGAGAGAGAAAGCTTCGGTGTTTGAGTTGGTGAGTTCGGCGCGGCGAGCGAGAAATCGCGCGACGGGGCGAGCTAACCAAAGTTCGGTCGAGCGCGAAGGGCGGTAGTATAAAATCAGAGCAACGACGCCGGTCAAGAGGAGTAAAATGGCGGAAACGAAAAAGTTGCCAGAGGAGACAGAAACGGCGGGAACGAGCGAGTGAATAAGAACGCCGAGATTGGCGCCCAAGACGAGTAAAATCACGGCGGCGAGAGTCAGAAGGAGCATATAGGCGACTCCGGAAATGTAGGACGAAGCGAGGGCGCGAGTTTTTCCGGTTATGTTGCAGCCGAGGCTAGAGTGGTAGAGCAAAAGCAGGATTCCGGGGGCGACCTGGAAAGAGGCGTTGATTAGGCCGGCCATCAAAACCACAGATACGAGCATGAAGACGTTCATGGTTAAATTATAGCACGATTAGTTGATGAAATCCAAGAAAGCGGTGTCGCGAATTTTGCGGATGGTCTTGTTCGCGGTGGCGCCGAGTTTGATGTCGGGGGCCAAGATGTCGTTCGGGTCGAAAGCGAGGTTAATTGCGTCGTAGAGAGCCTTGTCCTCGACGGTGTTGCGGCGGTTGGTGATGATGGATTTTGTGCGGCCTTCGGCGGAGCCACCACAGAGCACGCCGCCAGCGTCGAGCACGAGGTTCGAGATTTCTGAGAGGAGGCGAAAGATGTTTTTCTTCCCTTCGCTCGAGGAGAAGTCGAGAGTAGTGCGGACGGAGAAGACGCGATTTGAAAGAGAGCCCAGGAAAATCAGGTCTTTTTCGAGCGCGGTCTCGGTCTCCGAGAGATTTTTCACGAATTCACCAAGTTTTTCGAGCGGAAGGCCGAAGTCGTCGAGGAAGGCGGGGTAGCCGGGGGCCTGGTTTTTGAAGGCGGAAATAGCAGTATCGACACGGATGAAAGTTTCGAAGTTCAACTCGTCTTTTTTAATCGCGCGGGCGGAGGCGGGGACTTTTTTCATCGCCGAAGCAACATTTCTCGCGGCGTTTCTCGGGGAGCGAGTGGAATATTGGACGCGGACGAGGTATTTTTTCGACTTCGAGGTGAGGGCGAGGTTCGGGTCGTTAGTGTCGATAGTCTTGAAAATGCGAGTGTCGTAGATTTCGGCGGAGAGGGGGCGAGAGTCTTTAATTTTGTCGTAAAATTCGACGGACTGGGCGAGGTCGGGGAAGAGCGCAAGCATTTCGGCCGGGTCGGGGTCTTTCAATTCGCAACGCAAAATCACTTCGGAAATCACGCCGAGCGAACCTTCGGAGGCAAAGAGGAAAGGCGCGAGGTCGAAGTGGCGACCCTGGTATTTTTGGACACGGCGAGCGCCAGGGTAACCCGCAAGCGAGGGAAGGCCAGCGTCTTCAGCTTTTTTCGTTTCGGCTTCGACAGCGGCACGGGCGAGTTTTAGGGCCTTTTTATGCGACTTTCTGGACGGCGATTCGGGCGCGACGACGGCGGAAAGGTCGTTATAGAGGCGAGCTTCGAAGGATTTTCCAGAGGTGATGTCTTTTAAGGCGCGGCGAGAGACAAAGGAAGTTTGGATGAGTTGGCCGTTCGCGGCGGCAAATTCGAGGCGGTCGATGTAATTTTCGATACCGCCGAAGTGGGCGGCGTAATCGTCTTTCACGCCGGAGGCGATGAGGCCACCGATGGTGGCGGAGTCGTTCGCTTTCACGGGCAGAGTCAGACCGACGAGAGAGAGCGCGGCGTTCAATTCGCCCAAGGTCACGCCGGCTTCGACGTGGACGAGGCGGTCGCGGATGTTAATTGCGCGAACTTTGTTCAGTTTTTCGGTCAAAATGAGGAGGCCGTCGGTCAGGTCGTCGCCGTTTTTGCTGGTGCCGGCACCGCGGACGGCAACGGGGATGCGAAAACCTTTTTCGGCGAGAGTGTTAATGAAAAGCAGGAGTCGCGTCAAGTCGCGCGAATTCGCCGGCACCGCGACAAGTTCCGGTTTCAATTTCAAAATTGACTGGTCGGTCGAATATTTTTCGAGAATTTCCTCGCGGTCGTAAACATTGCCCACGAGATATTTATTCAAATACAGTGCTAATTTCTTGCCACCCATCATAACTATAACCATTATAGCACAAGATTTTTAAAAACATAAAGAAAATCCCCACATTCGGGGGATTTTCTTTTTTGCGAAGCGCGATTAAATATCGAGATCGTCGTATTCGGCGAGGTCTTGGCGAGTTTTTTCGGCCAAGTCGCTGCGCTCTTCTTCGGATTCTTCCTCTGTTTCTTCAGAGTTTTCCACAGGTTTTTCCACAGGCTCTTCAGAGGTTTCTGCCGGCTTTTCGCCAGGGGTGTAATTGTCGGTGTTCACGATTTTCAAGTTGTAGCGAGCATCGTTTTTCGTGCCGAGAGCACGGAGAAGGGTGCGCAAGGATTGCGCGGTGGCACCGCGACGACCAATAATGCGACCGACATCTTCGGGAGCAACGGAGAGCGACAAGAGGACGCCTTTTTCGTCGATTTGGCGTTCGACGGAAACTTTGTCAGGATTGCCGACCAGGGTTTTTACGATATATTCTATGAATTGTTGGTCAATTGTTGCCATACAGATTCTCCGGTTAAAGTTTATGCTTCTATTATAGCACTTTTGCGACGTTTCTCAGGATGTTTAACTTTAGCGGTTTTCTTCGGCGCGGCTTTCACCCAGTCCGGTAATTTAATCTTGTTATCGGAGAGGATTTTCGCGACGCGCGTGCTCGGCTGAGCACCGTTTTTCAGGTATTTTTCAATCGCTTCTTTGTCCAAGACGGTTTTCTTCGTCTTCGGGTCATAGGAGCCGACCTCGGCGACGACGCGACCCGAGAGCGGGTGGCGGCGAGAATCCTGGACGACCAGGCGATAAACGGGGAGGTGAGTGCGGCCAATTCTTTGTATACGGATTACAAGCATATTTTCCTTTCTACATCCGAATCTCGGCGTCCACACCGGCCGGGAGGGCGAGGTTTTGGAGCGATTCAACGGTTTTTGGCGTGGCGTCGATGATGTCGATAAGACGCTTATGGACTTTCATTTCGAACGCTTCCCCACCGGTTTTATAGACGTGCGGCGACTTCACAACGGTGAAGGTGCTGCGTTTGGTCGGCAGAGGCACAGGCCCGGACACGGAAGCGCCCGTGCGGATGGCGGTGTCGACGATTTGTTTGGCGCTTTGATCAATCAAACGGTGATCGTAGGCCTTGAGGCGAATCCGAATCGTCATTCCGGTTTTCGCTGGAGTTTTTTTGCTTTCAGGCATAATTCCTTTCTCCCGGGGCAACTTCAGATGGTGCAAGACGCAACCGTCTATGAATTTCGACGGGTTAATTTTTCCATTAAGCTCTCTTATTATAACAAAGATTCAGGGGAAAATCAAGCCCCTGGGATGTGGAAGGTGCCGGGGTCGGTGTTCGGCGTCATTGGGGCGGAGTTCATTGGCGCGGGAGTCGGAGCCATCGGGGCGGGCTGGGAGGCGAGGTCGGCGTTTAAGACAGCGTTCATGACGGCCGGGTCGTTGCCGACGGCGTAACCGGGGTTTCCGGCTACGGGATTTGGCATCTGGGTCACGGGTTGGTTCAGGGGAGCCGCGAGGGGATTTTCGACGGGTTGGGGCTCC
Organism: Candidatus Saccharimonadota bacterium; assembly: GCA_017405265.1. GTDB lineage: Bacteria > Patescibacteriota > Saccharimonadia > Saccharimonadales > Saccharimonadaceae > Nanosyncoccus. Next base: position 4,693 of record JAFRAS010000005.1, on the reverse strand, counting down.
ACCGGGGCGGGTTCGGGAGCGGCGGGCATAGCCACGGGGGGCAGAGTCGGGCCGGTCGAGGGCGGGACATTATTAAAATCGACGGGCGGGGCTGGGGGAGGAGGCAAAATCTCGCTGTCGGGCATGGGGAGCGGAGCGGATTGGAGCGCGCTCGGGGTCTCCGGGGTTTGAGAGGGCGTAACAGGGGTGGAAAGGGGGTTATTCGGGGTCGGAATGCCTTGGGCGGGGGCGGGAGCCGGAGCGGGGTTTTCTACAGGCTGCGGGACAGAGTTTTTCGCGGGTTGCGGCGCGGGGGCGTCGGTCAAAGTCGGTTGCATCTCGGCCGGAGCTTCGAGGGCAGGTTGGTTGAAATTCATATCTGGGACGCCGGTGTTGTCCGGGGCTTCGGTCGGCATAGCCGGAGCGATTGAAGCGGGCTCGCTTTGGAGGCGGTTCACCATTTCCTCGACGACGGGATTCGTGTTCTCAGACTCGGGTTTCGGGGCGTTGCCGAGGGCTTCGTCGAGAGCGGACTTCAGCATTTCACCGTAATTATTGGTCGGGGGAACGGCATTGTTCGGGTCGAGAGTCAGGCCACCACCAGAGGAAAGCGGAACTTCGGGGACGCCGGGATTTTCTGGATTTTCTATGTTTTCAGTCAGGGTGTCGCCGTGGACAATCTCATTTTTCGGGGCTTCTGGCGCAGAGTTTTCCACAGAGTTTTCCACAGGCTCGGTGGGTTTTTCTTCGGAGGCAGAGGGCGCGCTCTCATCGGATTTTTCAGGGGTGGGTTCGGGTTCTTTGACTTCCTTAAAGTCGATTTCGCGCTCTTTTTTCTCGTCTTTTTTGTTGTCTTTTTCGCGGTCGAAGAAGGTGCCGTCTTCGGGTTTTTTATCGTCCTCTTCGACGCTTCCCTCGATTGCGACGTTGTCGGCGACTTCTTGGGGGTTCACACCGAGACCGACGAGGGCGGAGGCTTTCATGAGGGCTTCGGCGGTGGTTTTGGCATTCGAGAAGTGTTCGGTCGCGGCAACGAAACCGGCGTAGAACGCGGTCGCGGCAGGGGTGTCGAGTTTTTTGTCCTCGCCGAGAAGTTCGAGAGAGAGGTCGGAAACGAGCTCGGAGACCGAGGAGGCGGTCGGGTCGGACCACTCGATTTCGCCGAGTTTGCCCGGGATACCATTATTAATATTAATGGTGCTGGCGTCGTGGACGATGCGGCCGTGCTCGCGGAGGGCGTTGTCGAGGTCGGTCGCGGAGGAGACATTCAGGGCGACAATCAGGTCAACGTTGAAATCGCCGTGCGAAAATTCGAGGTCGTCTTCGGAGAGCTGGACACGGTAGGGGGTGATGAAAATCTTGACAAAGTCGCCGTCGATTTTGTAGCGAAGATGGTCGGCCTTTTCCTTGTCGAGCATGATGATGAAATCTTGGAGGGAGTTCGTGTTTTCTTCGAAGGTTTTTTCGGGCTCCAGGAATTTCAGGGCGTTCGGAGTGGCACCGGAGTAAATTACGGTGGCATGTTTCCCGATTTCGTCAAGCACAAGCGAAAAACCAATCGCGGCAGCGAGTTCGTCCACTGAAGGGTTACTCGAGATGGCGACCAAAATATTCTCGACGTCGCGGATGCGCGAGGCGACGCGGGTCAGGGCGGGCTTTCCACTCAAAATTTTTCCGCCGTTGTCAGTGGAGGCGTCGGGAGTATTATCCTGTTTTTGTTTTTCGTCGTCCATAATTATATAAACCTATCTAGTATCATATTAGCACAAGAATTTTATTTTGCAAGTATTTTATCTTATTTTTTAGACAGCGTTGATTTTGGGCGAGAGCTGTGGTAAAATTACAGATATGAAGACTACTGTTAAACACCTTAATGATACCAAAGTTGAAATTACTGTTACTCTCGACGCCCATGATCTCGCCGTGGCGCGCGATAAGGCCATCGAAAGATTGATTAAAGACGTCAAAGTCGAGGGCTTCCGCCAGGGGAAGGCTCCGCGGGCGAAGGCGGAGAAAATGTTGAATCCGAACGACATCGCGAGCCACACTATCGATATCGCCGTCCGGACGACCGCGCCGAAGGCGTTCGAGGGGCAGAAGGCGCTCGTGGTGCCGAATATTAGCGTGACGAAATACGTCCCAGATGAGTCGGCGGAATATGTCGCGACCGCGGAGGTGGTGCCGGAGATTAAACTGGGCGATTTTAAGAAACTCGGCGTGAAAAAAGAAGACACGAGCGTTTCGAAAAAGGACGTCGATGAGACGATTGAGCGAATTCGCTCGGCTTATGCGGAGAAAAAAGTTGCGAAGAAAAAGGCCGAAAAAGGCGACGAGGTGGTGATTGATTTCGTCGGGAAGATGGGAGAGGAAGTGTTCGAGGGCGGCTCGGCGAAAGATTATAAACTCACGCTCGGGTCGAATTCTTTCATTCCGGGGTTCGAGGATGCGATTGTGGGGCACGAATCGGGCGATAAGTTCGACATCAACTTGACTTTTCCGAAAGATTATGGCGCGAAGAAGTTGGCCGGGAAAAAGGCAACTTTCGAAACGCTCGTGAAACAAGTGAATGAAGTGATTTTGCCGAAGCTCGACGGCGAGTTCGCGAAAAAATGCGGACCGTTCAAGACAATGGAAGAGCTCGAAAAAGATATTCGGAAAAATCTTTCGGAGCAGAACGAGGGCCGCGCGACGGCGAAGTTCAAGGACGACCTCGTTGAGGCGCTCGTAAAGAAGTCGAAAGTGGCGGCGCCGGAGATTTTGATTGAGGACCAGATGAAACAGATTCGGGGCGACCTCTCGCGCAACGTCCAGAGCTCCGGGCTTTCGCTTGAGCAATATCTCGAACGGGTCGGGACGACGAAAGAAGAATGGGAAAAAGAGGCGAAGGTGCTCGCCGAGAAACGGGTGAAGGCTTCGCTGGTGCTCCAGATGCTCGCGCGGGAACAAAAAATCAGCGTCGAGGACAAAGACGTTGATGCGAAAATTGCCGAACTTAAAGAAGTTTATAAAAAAGCACCGGACGCATTGAAGAGCCTTTCGGCGCCCGAAGTCAGGATGGATGTGAAAAATCGGCTGACGATTGAGAAAACTCTCGATTTCTTGGTTGACGCGCAAGCGAAATAGGTGTATAATAATAGATGAGTTTCAGCCGTGCGTGATTGCTGTATTTTAGCGCACGGAAAATATTAAGTTTAATCAGGATTATTGACAGTGCCAACTATCAATCAACTTATTCGCCACCCTCGCAAGAAGGCGGCACACAAGTCGAAGGCTCCGGCTCTCGGCTCAATTGTCAACACTCTTAAAACTCGTCGCTACAACACCCCGGCACCATTGAAGCGCGGTGTCTGCATCAAAGTAACGACCAAAACCCCGAAAAAACCGAACTCCGCTCTCCGGAAAGTGGCGCGCGTGCGCCTTACTAACGGGCAGGAAGTTTGGGCGTATATCGGTGGCGAAGGCCACAACCTCCAGGAGCACGCCGTCGTGCTCGTCAGGGGTGGACGTGTACCGGACCTCCCGGGTGTGCGCTATCACATTGTTCGTGGAACGCTCGATCTTCAGGGTGTCCAGGGTCGTAAACAAGGTCGTTCTCGCTACGGCGCAAAGAAGGAGTCTTAATTATGCCACGCAAGAAAACTAAATCATTAGAGAGAAAAGTCCTCCCGGACCGCCGCTACCAATCCGTCGCGGTGCAAAAACTCATCAACAAATCCATGCTCGACGGGAAGAAAACCGTCGCCGAAGCTGCGGTTTATGAAGCAATTGAAGGTGCAGCGAAGAAAATGAAGTCGGAAAACCCGGTCGAGGTGCTCGAACAGGCCATCTCGAACGTTTCGCCGAACTTCGAAGTTCGCTCGCAACGTGTCGGTGGTGCGAACTACCAGATTCCGTTCCCGATTGACGGTCACCGCCAAGCGCACTTTGCGTTCACCTGGCTCGTCCAGGCGGCGCGGGCTCGCTCGGGCATGCCTTACGCGAAACGCCTCGAGGCGGAGATTATCGACGCCTGCCACGAAACTGGCGCCGCCTTCAAAAAGAAGGAAGATTGCCACAGAATGGCCGAAGCGAACCGTGCATTTGCACATTTTGCGCGTTCGTAGTATAATGGAAGTGAGGCGACCTGTGGGGATTTTGGGCGAAAAAAATGACTCTAGGTCGCCTCATTTTGTTTAAGCTTGTTTTGGCGCCATAGCTCAACTGGATAGAGCAGGAGACTTCTAAGCTCAAGGTTGCAGGTTCAAGTCCTGCTGGCGCTACCATTAAGTCTCCTGCGGGGATAAATGGAAGGGAAAGCTCGCAAGCCAAGCGAGCGAAGCAAACTTACTGCAAAAAGCGACGTAAAGCGTCGCGATTTTTTTGTCGGGGGGCATTTCACGGTTATTGTAATAACCTACAATTCATCGAAAATGGCGCTTCTGGTAATGTGAAATTTATATGTCTCCTCAATTCATACGACTCTGGCAACTCCTACATCAACACCAGCGTCACTCTCGGAAAAGATAGCACGAGCCGAACATACAAAGCCGCCGAAGCGAACACTAACTACGCGGTTTATGTCGTGATTAGCAGTAACGGCAACTTCACGGGTAGCAACGTCGCCTATGAACAAAAACAAGAATACGCGATCAAATACAAATCCGCAGACTACACCTTCAGCAACTTCGTCTGCAACACTGCCGAAACCTCCACGAAAGCTGGCACAGTAGCGTCT
>JAFRAS010000004.1 GCA_017405265.1 Candidatus Saccharimonadota bacterium | reverse complement strand
GTCTTCGGCGATATCTACGCCATAAATTGTCGAAAGGACTTTAAGAACTGAAAACTCGCGATTCTTTGTATGCCACTCAATGCGATCCTGTTTTAGTCGTTCAAGGCGTTGGCGCAAGATGGCTTCAAGGAAATTGCCGTTACCACATGCTGGCTCAAGAAATCTCCAGTACGGGTTTGAAGTTGCACCTGTCAGCGCGAGAATATTGTTAACTTCTCGTGGCTGCGTGAAAACTTCGGCCCTCTCACGGACTCTGGTTCTCGATTTGATTATGGAATTGACTTTAGTTGGGCTTTTCGCTTTGCTTTGCATATAGACACCTATCTTGCGGTATCTATAATGCAAAAATGCACGACTCTTATGTCGTGCATCAATATCTAAACACAATAGGACACCGCATTTAACGGTGTCTTATGTCGTCATTTCGTAAAAGCATCCCGATTATGCGGAAACGCCCAACTATGCGGTGCCCTATTATAGGAATTTCCGGACATAGTCGGTCAGAATGCTAATACGAAATATACGAAATTAATTTGACATAAGACTTTTTAATTTTACCATATCTTAGTCTTTTTTGAAAGATGTGCTAGTGAATTAGTGGTAGCGTTTGGGTGTTTTTTGATGGTATTTTTTATGATGTCTTCGGTGAGGTACCAGATTAAAATGGAGCCCGCGAAGTTGCCGAAAATACAAAGTAGGAGAGACCAGTCGAAAGTGCGGGCGGCGCCGAGGGTGATGACGTTCGCGATGCAGTGCTGGAAGCCGCAGAAAATGAAGAGCGGGATGCCGAAAAGAATACCAAGAGGGGTGCCTTTTTTATACATTTTTACGGCGAGATACATAATCACGCCGCAGAGGACGGATTTGATGAAAAAGGCGAGAGAAAAGTCCCAAGTTGCGACTTTGTCGGTGGCGGTGGCGATAAGTGATTCGTCGGCGAGACTGAAAATGAGGCCGATGAGGTAGCCGGAGATGAGGTTGACGACGAGAATGAGCAAGAGATTTTTGATTTTTAGGTGATTTTCGAAGAGAAAACCGCATTTTCCGGTGAAAAGATTAAGACTGAGATAACAAACTCCGAGGAGGCCGAAGGCAAAAATAATGGGGCCGAGAGGTGAGCCGAGTTTCAAGAGAGCGTAGTCGCCGAGACCGATGAGAAGTGAGGCAGCGACGGATTTTTTGATGAGAGTGGAGGGGGATTCGGATTTCTTTTTCATAAGGTCATTATAGCACCTTTACTGTGGCAAAAAGATGCATTATAATAATATATATGAAAAATATTGTCGAGGTAAAAAATTTTCGCATGGATTTCGGGAAAAAAACCGTGATTCGCGATTTATCTTTTAGTGTTAAGGCGGGCGAAATTTTCGGGCTGCTCGGGAGCAATGGGTCCGGAAAGACTACGACTTTAAGGGCGCTACTCGGATTTTATACGCCGACGGCCGGGGAGTTATTGATTGATGGCAGGCCGTATGACCCCGAGGACAGTTCGGTGGTCGTGGGTTATCTTCCGGAAGAGAGGGGACTTTATCGGAAAGAGACGGTGATGGATACGCTGATTTATTTCGGCGAGCTCAAGGGGCTCAAAAATCCGGAAGAGTGGGCGCTTCGGTATTTGAAACGCGTGAACCTCCTCGACAAGGCAAAGGAAAAACTTGAAAAACTTTCGGGTGGGCAGCAACAGAAAATTCAGCTTGGCGTCACGATTATGAATGAGCCGAAGCTTCTGATTCTTGACGAGCCGACGAAGGGGTTCGACCCGGTGAATAGACGGCTTCTCATGGACATTATTGATGAGCTGCATAAAAAGGGGACGGCGGTGATTTTGATTACGCATTATATGGACGAGGTGGAGAAACTTTGCGACAGGGCGCTGCTCTTGAAAGATGGTGTAGCGCGAGCTTATGGGAGTATTTCCGAGATTAAAAAGGAGTTCGGGGGCAAGAGCTTGGACCAAATTTTTATAGATATTTATGGAGAGGAAAATGAGTAGGATTAAAAATAGCGCGACTTTTGCGGTTTTTAAGTTTGAATTTGTGCGCCAGATTAAAAAGCCGTCGTTTTGGGCCTCGATTATTCTTTTTCCGCTGCTTATATTTGGTTTTTCTTTGATTGCGTTTTTGGTTGGGAAAGATTCGGCGACGAATGTTGAGAAATATGATGAAAATTCGACGATTGCGGTGGTGGACGAGGCGCGGCTGTTGCCAGAGGAGGCGCCGTTTGTGATTGACGGTGGGCGAGAACGGGGAGTTGAGATGGTGAAAAATCAGGAAGTTGACCTATTTTTCTACATTCCGGCGGATTTTTCGGAGTCTCGGAATATCGAATTTTATCATATTTCCGAAACAATCGACATTTTTAATGCCGAGTCGAATGCAATTCGAGCGATTTTGAGCCAATATCTCACGGCGAATCTTGACCCGGCGGTAGTGGTGGCGATTACGGGGAATTTTAATGTGGCGGACAACCCGCTAACTTCGTCCGGGGAGCCGTCGAATGCGCTCGGGCAGGCGATTATTCCGCTGGTGTTTTTGGTGCTGTATTTCATTTTCCTGATTCTTTTCGGGAGTCGGCTGCTAATGACGGTGGTCGAGGAAAAGGAAAACCGCATTTCGGAGATGATTTTGACTAGTGTTTCGGCAAAGCATCTTATTGTCGGCAAAATTTTCTCGATGTTGTTACTCGGAGTGATTCAAATTTTGGCCTTTGTGCTCCCGATTATTATTCTGCTTTTTGTGTTTCGAGATAATGCGGTGATTTCCCGGATTATTTCGTTAATCGTGGTTAATCCGACTAATCTCATCTTGACGATTTTGCTGTTTATTTTCTCGACCTTCTTTTTAATCGGCGCTTCGACTTTTGTTGGGGCGGTGGTGCCGACGGCGAAAGATGCGTCGCAGTTTATCGGGCCGATTGTGATTGGCACGGTTTTTCCGCTGTATTTTATGCAACTGTTTTTGATGCCGGAGCCTGGCGCGTTTGTGGAGTTTCTTACTTATTTCCCGCTTTCGGCGCCGATGGCGCTGATGCTGAGAAACGCCTTCGGGACGCTCTCGATGCCGGGGTTCTTGATCGGGCTCGTAGAAATTGCGGTTATGAGTGTCGTAATTATTCGCGTTACGATTAAAACTTTTGTAAAAAATGCAATTAATTTTTCCTTAGTGTTACCGAAATTTGCGCGAAAAAGAAGATAAGTGTGATATTATTGAAATAAACATAAACGGAGGTTTTGGTGAATATCTTTTTGCAAATTCTGTTACTTATTGTGGGGTTTGTGGCGCTGATTAAGGGGGCGGACTGGTTTGTGGATGGAGCGTCGAACGTGGCGAGCCATTTTAAGATTTCGAAGATGATTATTGGGCTCACGATTGTGGCGTTCGGGACGTCGGCGCCGGAATTTGCGATTAGTGTGCAGTCGCTACTCACTGGGAATACGGATATGCTACTCGGGAACGTGATTGGGTCGAATATTTTGAATATTTTGCTTATTCTCGGGATTGCGGCGGTGATTCGGCCAATTCGAGTGAAGCATGCGACGGTGAAAAAGGAGTTGCCGATTACGATACTTTTCACGACGCTGTTTGTGACGCTGATTGCTGACCATGTTTTTGGGGCGGGAGGAGACAATTTTTCGCGTCAAGACGGGGTGGTGATGGTGATATTTTTCTTGATTTTTGTATATTATCTTGTTATGACGATTCGGCGGAATAAACAGAAAGCAAAGCGCGAGGCGAAAAGAAAGCCGGAGGTTGTCGAGGCGCCGACGATGCCGCTTTTTAAGGCGATTTTGCTGGCGGTGGTGGGGCTTGCTGGGATTATTGTGGGGTCGGACTTGGTGGTGAATAATGCGTCGGGGATTGCGGGGGCGATGGGGATTTCGGAGAAAATTATAGCGATGACGGTGGTGGCGATTGGGACGTCGCTGCCGGAGCTCGTGACGTCGGTTGCGGCGGCGCGAAAGGGGGAGACGGATATTGCGATTGGGAATATTGTCGGGTCGAATATCTTTAATCTCGGAATTGTGACGGGGCTTCCGGTCGCGATGATTGGCGGAATTCCGAATGTGGCGTTTTCGGCGATTGATGTTGTGATGATTCTCGCCGCGGCAGTGCTGTTGTATTTCTTTGCGAACAACGACCGCAAAATCGACCGAAAAGAGGGTGCGGTGTTTCTTTTGATATTTTTAGCGTATTATGGTTATTTAATTGCGACGGCGATAAATTAGTTGTTGATTTCGGTGACTTGGCCCACGAACCAGACTTCGCCAGAAGATTGGTTTCTGATAATGAAGAGGAAAGGCTTGTCGAAGGTGAGGTCGATTTCTTCGACGGGGACGTCCCATTTATATTCGAAGCCACCCGCAGAACTCCCCGTACCGCCGAATGCAGTAGCGGCGGCGGCGCGGATGCCGTCGTTGCTGAAGGTGATGTCGGCTTTGTGGGAGGCGGTGTCAATATAGAGACCTCTGGCATCGTCGGCGTTTTTGGCGATGGCGGAGAGATCGGCGGATTCTGGGTTAAAAACGTCTGAGATGCCGAGTTCGGGTAAGAGCTTAGTTAGGTCCATAGTGGCGCTAAAATCAAAGAATGGGATGTAGCCGTTGACTTTGGTCACGACGCCGTCTTTGAAGTTGCTGGTTTCGATGGTGCGGGTGGACTTTATGACGCTTTCGAGGTCACTGGCGGTCAGTTTTTTCACGTAATCTTCGAGCGTATCGACGAGCGGCATGATGGCGATATATTCAAGGGTGGTGCCGTCGTATTTTTTGAGCTCTTTTCGGAAGACTTTTTCGCTTTTATTGTCGGCGAAAGTAAAATCGGTGGAGGAACTGACCTTACCGTAGTTCGACTTTAGCTCTTCTAAGTATTTGTCGATGTCGTAGTCGTCTTCGTAGCTCATCATCCGAGTGGCTTGTTCGAGCTTATATTGTTCGTAGGCCTCGAGGACGGTTTCTCTAATGTGGTCTTCGCCGAGTTCTTTCACGATGTCGTAGCGGTTGATGCTGGCGCCGATGTGGGCGGCGTCGACTTGGTGGCCGTTGAAGTCGATTTTGGAGTAACCGGAATCACTGATGTAGTGGTTGTATTTTTCGTGGGAGTAGCTTCCGGTGTAGTTTTTGCAGACGGCTTGGTTGGTGGCAAGGCTGGTTAAGGTCGTGGAGCTGATGCATTGGAGCTGGTAATTCCAGCTCATGTCGATTCCGAGGGCATTCACGAGAACGAAGGTTTTGTCGGGGGTGATTTGATCAGTGGTGAAGAAGTTTTTGATGATACCGAGGGTGTTTTCTTCGATCCAGTTGTTGATGCGGTAAGGGGTGGCGAAGGCGTCGTTTACGATTTCGGCGTTGTATTTCCCTTTCAGGGCGGATTGATAGACGGTACTCACTTTATCGGACCAGTCGGTGCGGACAAAGAGAGCGTTCGCGAGAGAGAGGTTTTCGCTGTTGATGTAGGAAACGGGAGCGTAGTCGCCAAGGACGGATTCGATTTCGGCTTTCGAGAGGCCGGCAGTGGCGTCCTCGAGCATCGCGAGGGCGTATTTTATTGAGAGAGGGCTGTAGATTTTGTTTTCGGCGGCGTCGCCGAGTTTCAGGAAGGCGAGGTCGAAGTCACTGAGGCTGTTCCCTGTCATTTTTAGTTTCGATTCAGGGACAGTGACGGGGGCGGGTTCGGTCTGGGAGGTTTGGGTGGCGGGTTCGGAGGATGGAGCGGGGACGGTCGGGCGAGTGGCGAAATAGATGCCGGTGCCGAGGCCACTGGCTAAGACGACACCGATAAGAGAGAAAATGAGCGGTTTTTTGGACTTTTTCGGTTTTTCCTCGGTACCTTCTCCGATTTTGATGGAGTCGTCGGTTGCGACGTCGGCGAGGGGGCTGAGGTCGGGTGAGGGCTCGGGTATAGGGGTGGGCGCGGGCATAGCGGGCGCCGCTTTCGCGTCTTTTTCGTTGGCAGAGGAGATGATGCCGGGGAGCTCAACGGGTTCGTCGGGGATGGTTGGGGCTGGCTCGGAAGTTGGGATGTTGTTGGTGTTGTTTTCTGGTTGCATGTTTGTTTTCCTTTAAGTAGCGCGGACTATTTTTGCGCTAGTTTTTTATAGAATAGCATTTTCGAAGTTTCGAAATAGGGGGCGACATAGAAGCTGGCGAGACCGAAGGTGAGGCCGATTAAGAGATACCACCAGAAGAAAGAGAGTTGGAGTTTGAAGTATTCGAAGCGGTGACCTTGCATAAGCACGATGGATTTTTTCTGGGCTTCTTTGGCGGAGAGTTTTGGGTTGTCAGCGAGGATATAGATGGTCATGGCGTAAGAATAGGTTTTCATGATGCCGGGGATGATGAAAAGGAGGCTCCAGAGGAAGGTGAAAATAGCGACGCGGAAATAGGCGATGATGGCGCGAGCGTAGTTTGCGCTCTTGAAGCCGGTGAAGAAATCTTCGGAGAGGCGCGGGGCCTTTTTGTTTTTGTCGACTTTCAACATGCCGGCAACGCCAGAGAAGGTAAGGGCGCCGGTGGTGAGGATGATGGCGCAGTTGATGACGATGTCGATAATGTTCGTGATACGGCGGTATTCTTCTCTGGACTCGGCTGAGCTGAAGTAACGGTCGCCCTCGACGACGACGTTACCGACGGAGCGGTCGAGGCTGAGACGAAGGCGTTCGACGAATTCCAAGGAATCTATTCTGCTGGCCCATTCGGATTTTGTGAGGACAGTGGTTTTAACGTCGGTGATGCCGATGGGGACGGAGTGGCCGGCTACGGCAACAGAGGTGTGGCTATTGAAAAGAGCGGCGTGGCTAATGGAGATGGCGGAACTGAGAACGGCCGGGATGAGGGCGGTGGTTATGAAAAGAAAGAAGAAAATGCGAAAAACGCGGCCTTTGATTAGTTCCCTGGCTTTTGATTTGATTTTTCGTCGTTCCATTAAAAGAATCCTTGTTTAGTTAAGTTTATAATAGCATAAACAGAAAGGATTTGTAAAGGCTTTGAGCGAGTTTAAGGGGTAGTGACTTGACTTTTTTGACAAAGTGTGCTATAATTAAGGTATGGTTGTTCTTTAAAAAATTTTCGAGGAGGGGAAAATATGAGGACTGTAATTGTTGGTGGCGGACTGTCAGGAATGACACTCGGATTTTTACTCAGGAAGCTGGGTAAAGAGGTAATCGTGATTGAAGCGAGCGCGGCGGTCGATGAAAGTCGAGCCATGGTGCTCACGGATAGAGCGATAAAATCCATTAGCCTGGTTTTTGGAGAGAAAATCTGGGAAAAAGTCCGGAAAACGGAATTTTCGCAGGCGACTGTGTGGTATGAGCCAGACAGGTACGAAGTGGTGCCGGCGAAGGTTTCGCTCGCTGAGCGTGGCGAGCTTGTGCAATATTTCAGAGATGCGTACGTCGAGGAAGGCGGAGATTTGCTTTTTTCCAAGGCGATAGGCGTGGACGAAAAAGAGAAGCTTGTGAGGCTTTCGGACCTCAGAGAAGTCAGGTATGAGTATCTTGTCGTGGCGGACGGCGCAGATTCGTTGATGCGGGAAGTGCTGGAACTGGACGAGAAGAGGGTTCCGTTAATGCGAGTGCGACAGGATTACATTAATGACGAGGACGGGAATAGTGTCGTGAAAGACATCAGCGAGATGGTGCCGAGCGGAAAGGATGTAAAACTTTTCCATAGCTATAATATCGCTTATATTGGCGAGGCGGCAGGATTCGCGGACCCGATTTCCGGGGAAGTAGCGTCGTATGCACTGAAAACGGCGGAAGAGATGGCGGTTTCAATCCATAATAATGGGTTTGATGGCGCCACGACCAATGATTTCTATGGGCTTTATGCCTATCATCTTGTCAAAGAAGTGAAGAAGAGGAGGACTCGGAAAATTTTCAAAATGAGGTCGATGCTTCGCAAGGAGTTATTCGCGAATGCGTGACCGCTCCCCCGAAAGGGGGATTTTTTATACAAAAAGCCTTTCTGGCAGTGCGGGCGAGACTGCGTCTCGCCCGTTGTCAGAGGGCTGCTCGAAGAGCAGCCTTTTGATGGCGGAGCCATCAAAAAACCGTCCTTATAGGACGGTTCTCTGACAATTCGGCATCTTGCTAGTTTCCCGCGATTGCAGTATAATCGCCCCTTCCGGGCTTAACTTCTGTGTTCGGAATGAGAACAGGTGTTTCCCCGGCGGTATGGACACCGATGAAAAAATACGATTTTCGCGTTTTTTCATCGGTTTCTATAAAGAAACAAGATTTTAATGGGCGAATTTCGAGACTTTTCAAGCCTCGATTGCTAACTAAGTCGGCCAAATGGGCGAGAAATGCGAACATTTTTCGCCGATTTGGCGCATAAAAAGGCAATGCCTCTATTAGTATGCTTCGACTCCACGGGTTGCCCCGCTTCCATCTTGCACCTATCAACCAGATCTTCTTTCTGGGAGGTCATAGGGAATTCTTATCTTGGAGTTAGTTTCGCGCTTAATATGCTTTCAGCGCTTATCTATTCCGAACATAGCTACTCGGCGATGCAGCAGGTGGCCACAACCGATACACTAGAGATTCGTCCATCTCGGTCCTCTCGTACTAGAGACAGATCTCCTCAAAATTCCTAACGATCATGCCGGATATAAACCGAACT
>JAFRAS010000003.1 GCA_017405265.1 Candidatus Saccharimonadota bacterium | reverse complement strand
TTTCTCACACAAGTAAATTTTTACCTCTTCAATTTTTTCGTTCGAGGCAGGTCTGCGCCGTGGACTATCACGTGCTCGACCTGTCTCACGAAAAAAATTGAAATAGGCAAAAATTTACACTGTTCGAAAAGCAAATACCTTTCGCCCTTGTCCGAGAGGCTCTTCTAAAGGTCGCTTTTCCGCTGTTATGAAAAAACTCTCTATTTTGAAATTTTTGCGAAACAAGCCGAGTACGCGACGGTCCGCGGCGCAGGCTTGACTTGAGCAAAAATTTCAAAGAGAGATTTTTTCATAGGCGAGGAAAAAGACCTTTAGAAGAGTCCTGGCGAGACCCAAAAGTGGAGTGTCGTAAAATATGTATTGTGCGACATTGGAAATATTTTTGCGGGACGGCTAAGTTATCGTCTTGGCGGGGTGAAAATGCGTGGGGTGGCGCTGAAAAGCGTAAGCGTTATTCCCCACGCGGCGTGGTATTCGATTTTTTATGATTGGAGTGCCGATTTTTGCGGCGGTTTTTGGAGCGATTTGAGCCGTTCGGGCGATTAACAGGGGTGGACCCCTTGTCGTTGCGGCTGTAAATAGGGGTTTCAACGGGGGTGGAACTTCGGTCAATTAGGGAAGGGGAACTGAAGCTTCCCTCGCTTCCCTCGGCGAGTTTTTGTTCTTTTTCTTCGATGAGGCGCGAGAGGTCTTTTAGTCCCGGGCGACCGGATTTTTCTTCGAGAGTGTTCGGGCTGACTTTTTTGGGGTTGAAGGAGAGTTTTTTATCGGGGGCGCTAAAAATCGCTTCGGGTTCGGTTAAGTTCGGTTTTTGTTCGGTATTAAGAAGGGCGGAGAGGTCGACGAAGGGCGTCGTTCCCTGTTCGCGACCGGAGGCGGAGAGGTCGGATTTGTATTTTTCGGCTTGTTCGATTGTCTCTCGGATTTCGGCCTCGATTTCGGCGCGCGGACGGGCGTATTTTTTGCGCGAGGATTCGATAATGGCGGCAAAGTTATCAGAGGTAGGTTTCGGGATATTTAGGGTAGTAGCGGAGAAAGCGGGGACCTTTTCGCCGTTGATAATCATAGAGATGATGAAGTGGCGGTTGTTGAGTTGCAAGAGGTCGGCGGCTTCGAAGGTGGGCTCGAATTGTTTGACGAGAACGGGGGCGTCGTCGGCAGAGACGCGGAAGGAGATGGTGGTGCCGACGTTGCCGAAGACGGCGTCGCGGACGGCGTCGGTCATCTGGGCGGTGTATTGGTTTGCGACGGTGAGATTGAGACCGTATTTTCGGGCCTCGGAGAGAATGACGGCGAAGGAATCGGTGGCGAAGTTTTGGAACTCATCGACGTAGAGATAGAAGGGGCGACGGTTTTTTACGTCTTCGATGTCGGAGCGGGACATGGCGGCGAGCTGGACGGTGGTAACGAGGAAGGCGCCGAGAATGCTGGCGTTGTCTTCGCCGATGAGACCTTTACTCAGGTTTACGACGAGAATCTTTCCCTGGTCCATAATTTCGCGGACGTTGAAGGAGGATTTCGGTTGGCCGATAATATTACGAATAATGGGGTTGGCGGTGAAGGCGCCGACCTTGTTCAAAACAGGGGCGATGGACTCGTTGACCTGTTTTTCGTTCCACTGGCCGAATTCGTGTTTCCAGAATTGGAGGACAGTGACATCGGTACAATAATCGAGAGTTTCTTTTCGGAAATCTTTGTCGGTGAGCATGCGGGAGATGTCGAGAAGGGTGGTCGAGGGGCGATCAAGAAGAGCGAGGAGGGTGAAGCGGAGAATGTGCTCGAGACGCGGGCCCCAAGAGTCGCCGAACATACGTTTCAAGACGCCGATAACTTCGGAGCAGACGTTGGGTTTTCTCGAGTCGTCGGAAAGCTCGAGTGGGTTATAAGCCACGGGAAAATCGCGGTCGGCGGGGTTGAAATAAACGACGTCGTCAACGCGATTTTTGGGGACGAAACGGAGGTTGTCAACGGCGAAGTCGCCGTGAGGGTCGATGATACAATAGCCTTGATTATGAAAAATGTCGGAGAGGGCAAAAAGTTCGAGCATGCCGCTTTTTCCGGCGCCGGTTTGGCCGATGATGTAAACGTGGCGACCGCGATCGGAGCGAAGGAGGCCGAATTGGTGGTTGATGCCGCGGAAATTGGTGAGGCCGAAGGCGGAGATATCTTTGTCGATAGCGTTGTTCCCTGTTATGACGGGGAGCTTCGCGGGAGGCTCGGCGGTTTTGCTGGCGGCCCAGACTATATTCGGGGTTTCGACGGAGGTGTGGGGGAGGTGGTAAACGGAGGCGAGCTCGGAAATGTTTAAAATAAAGCCGGGAGTGGTGAATTGGCGAGATTTGTAGGCGTCGAGAGCAGAGGAGGAGAAGGTGGCGCCGGACATCTGGAAACCATTTAGGGAGGTGGTGTTGAATTGTTTGAAGGTACCAACGAGAGCTTGCATGTTCAACTTCGCGTCAACGTCGGAGCGACCGAGGTAGGCGAGGCGGATTTTGACTTCGTAACCCAGTTTCGCGGCTTTTTCTTCAGCCTTCGCGATGCGGTTTTTGTCGCGGTCGGAAAGTTCGACGGTGACGGTGCTGCCACCGAGGCCGCCTTCGGGTGGGCGCCAGAGAGCAGCAAAGATTTCGGCGAGATATTTGAAGTCGAAACCGCCGAGTTTGAAGGTGCCGGTGCCGGATTTCAGGCGGGAAATCCAGGAGTCGGCGCGTTTTTTCACAACGGAGTCGGCGACGGGGCGGGTCAAGATTTGAATCCAGAGTTCTTCGGAGTGGTCGGGGTCGAGCTTCGCGAGGGTGCCAGTGATACCGGCCAAGGGGTCAACTTCGAAGTTGTCGAAGGTTTTAATCGGGAGAACTTCGTTGTCGGTCAGAGAAAGTTCGGCGGAGTAGGTGACGGGGTGGAGACGGCCGAGGTCAACATAGTCCTCTTTTACGGTGCTGATTTGGACGGTGGGGTATTGGGAGTAAATTTGTCCCTCGACGAAAGATTGGAGAGTTTTCGGGACCCAGACATAAAAACGGATTTGTCCAGAGGTGGAAACGATTTCAAAGCTCAAGTGTTCTTGGACTCCGTCGTTTTCGCGGAGCTCGGCGGCGTCGCGGAGAATACCGTGCAAAGAGGCGAACATCTGTTCGGCGGCAAGCTCTTTTTTATCGTTGGCGCGGGGGATTTCGAGAGACAAAAGGACGGCTTCAACGTTCAGAGCGCGGATTTTGGAAGATTTTTTATAATTCAGGTAGGCCAAGACGCCGAGCAAAATCACGATCGGAATCCAGACGATTGGTTTCAAGAAAAATTGGAGTACTTCCATATATCAATTATAACACAAGAGGATTAATTAGGCGAGAGTGTAGGAATTTTTGTCGAGTTTTTTGAAGGTCTTTTTGTCCTGCAGGCTTAAGAGGACGGTGGTCTCTTTTACGTTCCGGGCTTTTAAGACGGCTTTGACGATTTGTTCACGGGTCAGAGGAGCGTTTTCGGCCTTCATGGTGCGGATGATGATGTCTTTTACGGTGCCGGGTTCATAGCCCCAGGATTTCAGGGCGTAAATGCCGCGGCCGATCAAGATGAAGCGTTCGTCCTTGATGAGCTCATTGTGGATGGCTTGTTCGGTGACGTTGGAGCGGCGGAGCTTCGAAGCGCGAATGGAATTCGCGATTTCTTTGAAGTGCATCGGCTTGCCATTGTCTTCTAAGACGACGTAGATTTTGTCGCGGATGTTTTTCGGGTTGACGGAAGGCCAAGAAATGAGGCCCCAGTTGTCGTTCAAGGAACTTAATGATTTCGAGATTGACGCTATGGCGCGAATATGGTCAGGATGCTCATAATTAAGGGCGTTGTCAAGTTCGGAAATGGACATCGGTTTTTTGTTTGAGCGAATTAGTTTCACGATTTCGTCGATGCGCTCTTTTAATTTTTTCTCGTCGCCATATTCGGCGATGCCGATGGCGGAATAGTAAGAGTCGGAATCCGAAAGATAAGTCAAAGTGGAAGAAATCGAGGCGATAAAGATGAGCGAGGCGAGTTCTTCCCTCTTCGCGGGGCGATCAAAGATTTTTTCGCCGAGTTTTTCGACGGTGGCGACGCGGCCGAGTTCGGTCAAATTTCGCACGATGAGTTTTTCGGCGGAGACGAGGGCTGGGATGTCGTTATCTTCGGCGGCAAGGCGGAGGCGGATAGTGATGGCTTTTTCGAGTTGGCGGACGCGTTCGCGGGTGATTGAAAGGAATTCGCCGATTTCTTCGAGAGTTTCGCGTTTTTCTTTGAGACCAAAACGACGGGCGATGATTTCACGCTCGCGAGACTGTTCGATGAGATTGACAGAGTCGATGACGGCTTGGTTGATGGTTTTTTGGTTTTGATCCATCGGAAAATTCCTTAATTAATTATATTATTATAAAAAACTTGTATGTATTATAATATATTTTTTTTGAAATGTCAATACACAGTTTCACATTTCTATGATTAAGTATAGCACATATTTGTAAAAAAATGAAAAAAATTATTAAGCTTATGTTAAAAATCATAAAATAGGCGAAAATGGGTTGATTTTTCGGAAAATGTAGGTATAATTTAGGAAATGAAACCAGAATATTCAGGTGAGATTTTGGATGGCGTGGACGAGCCGAATCAGGATGAGCTCTTAAAAGAAGAAGAGAATATTGATGATTCGGATCTTGCGATTACGCTTGAGAATGTGGATTCTTTTGCGGATGATTCCGTGAGATTATATCTTCGCGAAATTGGAAAAATTCCGCTCCTCGAGCCGGACGAAGAGGTTGAGCTCGCGAAAAAGGCGGCGGCGGGCGATAAAAAGGCAAAAGATAAGCTCGCGGAGAGTAATATGCGGCTTGTTGTGTCGATTGCGAAGAGATATGGTGGCCGGGGGCTCGATTTTCTCGACCTGATTCAGGAAGGAAATACGGGATTGCTTCGCGCGGTGGAGAAATTTGACTCGGATAAGGGGTTTAAGTTCTCGACTTATGCGACCTGGTGGATTCGCCAGGCGATTACTCGGGCGATTGCAGATCAGGCACGGACGATTCGGATTCCGGTGCACATGGTCGAGACTATTAATAAAGTCATCCGGATGTCTCGGAAATTGACGCAGGAGCTCGACCGAGAGCCGACGAATGACGAACTCGCCGAGGCGCTCGACATGGACCCCGAAAAAGTCGATTATGTCATGAAAATTAAACAAGATATTGCGTCACTCGACGCGACAGTCGGGAAAGAGGGCGACGATGAAGATTCGGTGCTCGGCGACTTTGTCGAGGACGAGGAACGCGAATCGCCAGAAGATGCGGCGGCGAATCGGATCTTGAAGGAACAGCTCGCGACGATTATCGCAACTTTGCCGGACAGGGAGCAGAAAATTGTCAAAATGCGCTTCGGCATCGGTGGCGAGAGGCCACATACGCTCGAAGAAGTAGGTGAAGAGTTTTCGGTGACGCGCGAGCGGATTCGGCAGATTGAAGCGAAAGCACTCTCAAGGCTCAGGAAACACAAAGACACGAAAAAATTAAGAGAGTATTTAAAATAAAATAGCCCCCGAAGGGGCTATTTTTAAATGCGGTTAATTACTGGAATAACAATCGGGGTGTGGCCGGTGGCGTCGAAGAGAATGCGAGTGATATCTTCTTTAATTTGTTCTTTGAAGGCCTTGTCGGCTTCGGCGCTGGCGCCGAGTTTATCGACCTTGAGACGGAGATAGGCGCGGATTTTCGCGACGAGGTCCTCGGAGTCGTCGAGATAAATGAAGGCGCGGGAGATGATGTCGGGCGGGTTTTTGATGAGTTTGCCGGTTTTTCGGGAGAGAGTGAGGACGATGATGAAGATTCCCTCACGCGAGATGTGGATGCGGTCTTTCACGACGGCTTCGTGGACTTCGCGGTCGGCGTCGTCGTAGAGGAGGTTGCCGACATAGACGCGGCCGGACTTTTTGATTTTCTTATCTTTTGTGAATTCGACAATGTCGCCGTCGTCGATGACTAAAATCTGGTCTTTTTTCATGCCGATGACGTTTTCGGCCATTTCGGCGTTGTGTTCGAGCATGTAAAATTCGCCGTGATAAGGGACGTAGTTCTTCGGCTTCAGACGCGTAACGAGATTGACGTGGTCTTCGTAATAAGCGTGACCGGAAAGGTGGAGTGGGCCGACCTCGGTCATGTTGCTCTTGCCGTTTTGGACGACAAGGGAGCCTTCGCGGAGCAACCCGTCAACGGTGCCGACGACGCGAGGTTCGTTGCCCGGAATCGGGTTCGAAGAGAAAACGACGACGTCGCTCGACTTAATTTTGATGTATTTGTGGGCGCCGGTGACCATGCGGTTCAAGACGGCGTTCACTTCGCCCTGGGACCCGGTACAGATGACAACGATTTTATCGTCCGGAAGTTTCACGATGTCTTCCATTTTCATCAGGGTGTTTTTCGGGATTTTGAGGCAGTTGGCGCGAACGGCGACTTCGACGTTGTTGACCATTGAAAAACCCGAGAGCGCAACTTTACGACCGCGTTTTTCGGCTTCTTTCAAGATGAGGCCGATGCGGGTAATCTGGGAGGAGAAACAGGAGATAATGACGCGACCGTTGGCGTAGTTGTCCATGATTTTGCCGATGGAGTCGCCGACGTCGAATTCGGAGTGGGGGTGGGTGCCGGGAGAGTCAATGTTGGTCGATTCGTTGAACATGAGGTCGATTCCCTCTTTTTTCACGATTTCGTCCATGCGGGCGTAGTCGGTCGGCTGTTCGACGGGGTGCTCTTCGTGGCGCCAGTCGCCAGAGAAGTAGATTACGCCGTTCGGGGTGCGGACGACGATGGCGGTGGAGCCGGGGATAGAGTGGAGAACGTGGATGAATTCGACGCTTAAGTGCTCCGAAACCTTGATGATTTTGTGCTCTGAGGGGTTTACGGCAATGTAATTCAAGTCGGGGGCGTCGGGGAGCTCGGAGACTTGTTTTTTAATCATGCCGAGGGTGAATTCGGTGGCATAAATCGGAACATTCGGACCGAATTTTGGCAAAAGGTGACGGCAGGCGCCGATGTGGTCGAGGTGAGCGTGGGTGAAAAGGATGGCTTTCACGTTTTTCTTGTTTTCTTCGAGATATTTGATGTCGGGAATCATATAGTTCACGCCAGGGTAATCGTCGCTCGCGAAGAGGGTGCCCATGTCGATGATGATGATTTCGTTTTTGTATTCGACCAGGGTCATGTTTTTACCGATGCCGGGTTCGCCGACGCCGCCCATCGGGATGATGCGGACGGAATCTTCGGCGGTTTTCGCGCGTTTCAGGTCGGCGCGCTGGACTTGGTTGCCACCGTGGCCGTTGTAGCGGGATTTGTTGGTGGGAATACCTATGATGTGTTGGGAAGCTTGTTGGTTGACATCTTGAGACAGCATTCTCTGGTGTTGGACCATTTCGCCGCGGGCGGTGGTGACGGGGAGCTTCGGAGCGGAACTTTGCGTTCTTGCCTGAGTCTTTTTCGGGGTGTTTTTGGCGTTTTTGGTGGATTTGTAATCTTTGCCGCCGGGTTTGAAATTGGAATTGAAATTGCGAGACTGGAGCTCGGAAAAATTTTTCAGAGCTTTTTGGCGCTTTTCGTATTCTTGTTTTAGTTTGGGTAGGCGTTCGGCACGCATTTTTAACAGGCGAGCACGACGCTCTTCTTCTTCAATATTCATTTTTAACCTTTTATTAACAAAAATAAGTAATCTAAGTATCTCTATTATATCAAACAAATCGAAAAAAGTCAAGAGGGCGGGAGGGCGGAGGGGTGGTATAATAGAGGTATGCAAGATGCAAAAGAGGAGATTAAGGCGAGGCTTTCGGTCGAGGAGGTGGTGGGGCAATATATCGAGCTCAAGAAGGCGGGGCGGAATTATAAGGGGCGGAGCCCGTGGGGGGTGGACAAGACGCCGAGTTTTATGGTGAGCCCGGACAAGGGGATTTGGCATGATTTTTCGGCGAATAAGGGGGGAGATATTTTTAGTTTCGTGATGGAGGTCGAGGGGATTTCGTTTCGGGAGGCGCTCGAGAAATTGGCGAATCAGGCGGGGGTGGAGCTCGCAAAATATGGGGGCGGAGATAGAAAAGTGGCGAGAAAAAAGGCGCGGGCGCGTGAGGCACTGGAGCTTGCGACGAAATATTACCAATATTGTTTGTCTCAAAATAAACAGGTGATGGAATATGTGTTTTATCGGCGGAATTTGAATCAGAAAACGGTGAAGGAGTTTCGGATTGGTTACGGGCCGAGTTCGGGGAGGGCGCTTACGAATTTTCTCAGTAAAAAGGGGTTTTCGAGGGAGGAGATGGCGGACGCGGGGCTTTTAAACCAGTATGGCGGGGATATGTTTCGGGGGCGGATGATGGTGCCGTTTATTGATGTGTCGGGGGTGATTGGGTTCACGGCGCGGGTACTCGACAAGTCGGAGCCGAAATATCTCAATACGCCGGAAACGCTACTGTTTAATAAGGGGCGGTTTATCTTCGGGTATGCGCAGGCGAAAGAGGCGATTCGGAAAAACGGGTTTGTGGTGATTGTTGAGGGGAATATGGATGTGATTTCGTCGCACCAGGCGGGAGTGAAAGAGGCGGTCGCGACGAGCGGGACGGCGATGACGGAGATGCATTTAAAACAGCTATCACGGCTCACGAATGATATTAGATTAGCCTACGACGGGGACGCGGCGGGGGTCAAAGCGACAGAAAGGGCGATTAAGATGGCGGCGACACTCGGAATTCGGTTGTCCGTGATTTCGGATTATCAGGGAGCGAAGGATCCGGACGAGTTGATTCAGAAGGGGGCGGAGCTCTGGCAAAAGGCAGTTGAGGAGCGGGAGCCGGCGGTGGAGTGGGTGCTCAAGAAATACAGAGAGAGGGTAGATATGGCGACGGCGGAGGGTAAACAGGAGTATGCAGATTTGGCCGTGGAGCTGATTGGGTGCTTACCTCCCGTGCAGCAAAAACATTACCGCGATAAGGTGGCTCTCGAGCTCGAAGTGGCCCCAGAGGAGCTAAAAAAGGCCAAAAACGGCATAAAAAAGCGGTTAAAGCCGGTCAAGATGGTGCCAAAGGATGAAAATAGCGAAATTCTCGGGATTGAGAAGGAGCTTCTCGCGATTAAGGCGGGGGCGGGGATGGAAATTGATACGGCGAGTTTTTCGACAGAGGCGAGCCCAGAGGAGCTTTCGATGATTTTCGAGGTGAAATATGCGAAATATAGCGAAACAGAGCTCAAAAGTGAGGTGAAATTGCTGCTTAAAAGGCGAAAAAAGAGCCTCGTGAAGGGGGAAATCGAGAAATTGTCGGCGGAGCTCGAAAAGGTCGAGGACGACGAAGAAAAAACGAATGCGATTTTGAATAAAATTCGGAGCTTGCAAAAAACGGGGGAGTGAAATATAATACGCTTATGGCAATGACTTCGAAACAGACAAATCTGTCTTATCTCAATCAAATTTCAACGGGGACGAACGCGGCGCCGGGGAAGAGCCTTGAGTCGATTTTGACCTCGAAGCCGTTTATTTTTTCGATGATTGGGGTGGGGGTCTTGGTCGTCGTTTTGATTATTGTGGCATTAGTTTCCAGCTCAGGCTCGAAAGAGGCGACGGAACTCGAGAAGCTCTCGACTAGGCTCTCGAACACGATGCAATTTGTGAAGGAATATAATTCTTACGCTAAGTCGCCGCAACTTCGGGGGGACGCGACGGTGATTTCGTCGATTTTAACAGAGACGAAAACGGCAGTGGACGCGGAAATCGCGAAAAATGCGCCTGTCTCGGACGATAAAAAATCCTCTTCCGAGACGACGGAGCCGGCGACGGACAAGGAGGAGGCGAAGATTATGGCGGACGCGACGGCGAAAGTCGAACAGGCGAAATTGAACGGCACTTTCGACCGGGTGTATCTCAATGAACTCATGTATCTCGTGCAACTTACGATGATTCAAGAACAGAGTATTATGAATTCGGGGGAGAATAAGACGCTTTCTCTCGAGCTCGCGGAATATTACGATTCGCTCAGCAACCTCTATACGAAACTTGCGAAAAACGCGGAAGACGCGAAAAATTAGCTATTTCAAGCACCAGCGGTTGAGGCCCTCGGGGAAGACGCGACCTTTAATCTCGAGGAGGGAGATGGTCTGGTTAAATTCGGGAATGGTGAGATTTGCGAGAGCGGCGAGGCGTTCGCCGTCGGTTTCGCCTTCGGAGATGGCGCGGAGAATGGCGGTTTCTTCGGGAGTGTCGCCGAAGAGTAGCTCGGTTTGAGCGTTTTTCGCGGATTTTCGGCGTTTTTTCGGCGGGAAAAGGAGGTCCATGACATCTTCGACTTCGGTGTAGGGCATGGCGCCTTGTTTGATCAGTTTATTGCAACCTTGGGAGAGGGAGCTTGTGATGTTCCCTGGGACAGCGAAGAGGTCGCGACCCTGTTCGATGGCGTGCATGGCGGTGTTTAGGGAGCCGGAGCGCTCGGCGGCTTCGACGACTACGACGACGTCGGCGAGGCCGGAAATGAGGCGGTTGCGCTCTAAGAAAGTGAGGCGGTAGTCGAGAGCGGCATTTTTCGGGTATTCGGAGAGAATGGCGCCGCTCTTCTCGAGGATTTCTCGGGCTAAGCTCTCGTGTCTTTGTGGCTGGATTTCGCCGATGGGATTCCCGAGGACGGCGACGGTGAGACCGCCAGCGTCAAGGGCGGCTCTGTGGGCAACGGAGTCGATGCCGAAGGCGAGGCCGGAGACGATAACGACGCCGCGCTTCGCGAGCTCAAAGGCTAATTTATAAGCGACCTCTTTGCCATAAGGGGTGTTTTTTCGGGTGCCGACGATGGCGACGGTTTTCGGGCGCTCGGGGCCTTTTTCCTCGTCATAGACCACATTTTTTGGCAAAGTGCCGTTATAATACAATATTTTAGGCGTAAGCGCAATGGTGGTTAATCTCTGGAGAAATTCGTCGTTCTCTGGACGAATTGTATTGATTTTTTGAAAAAAAGGTGAAAAAAGTATTGACATTTTTTAAAACCTGTGCTATAATGCTTAGTGTATTGAGGTGTTGTAAATTCAATACCTTGATGGGTACCTTGTAAAACTATAATTTCGCTATATTCATTATAGCAGAAATTGCATGCTTTTGAAAGACCTCGAGGCTTATAAATTTCTTTATTGGTTTATGAGTTTAAAGTATTACCTCCACTTTTCGAGAATTTACTTTCAAAGGCAAGCAATGCCTATAACCGGCGGGCCCCGTTTTGTGTGAGGTGGGTCGCGCTTCCGGGGTTACCCGGTATCAAGAAGAAGTGTTGTAGGCTGAAATTAGCCTCGAATAATGCCCACCCTTGTTCGAGGCTATTTTGATGGTATAATATAGATATGAAATTGATTGTTGGACTGGGAAATCCTGGGAAGGAATATTTGTTCACGCGGCACAACGCGGGGTTTTTTGCGCTGGACTATCTCGCGAAAGTCGAGGGGGTGAAGTGGGAAAAAGAGAAAATGGGGGGAGTTTGGGCGAGGTGGGGGGAGACGATTTTGTTAAAGCCGCAGGAATATTATAATTTATCAGGGGTGGTGGTGCAGAAATTTTTGCAGTATTATAAAATTCCGGTGTCCGAGATGCTCGTCGTGGTAGATGATTTTAATCTCGAATTCGGGAGAGTAAGGTATCGCGAACGGGGGTCGGCGGGGGGAGACAAGGGATTACAGTCGATTATTGAGACTCTAAAAACGGAGGATTTTGCCCGAATTCGGATTGGGACGGGGAACCCCGAGAGAGAGAAGATGGGAAATGTGGATTTTGTGCTGTCGAAGTGGACGGCGGAAGAACGGGAGAAATTGCCGGAGGTTTTTTCGGAAGTGGCGGAGAAAATTCGGGAGTGGTAGGGTTTCGGGCGTGAAAAAGCCCCCGCGAGGAGCGAGGGCCAGGAGTTAGTCAAGGAAGATTAAACCATAATCGTCGTCGTTCTTTTCCTGGCGTTCGGCAACGAAGCGAACCAGAGGGTGACGGACGACTTCGGAGCTCGCGAAGCTGATTTGGGCGACCATTGGGGCGCCTTTTAAGAGTTCGCGGACATAGACCAGACCGTTGTTTTCGCGGTCGAGGTAGGTCGAGTGGATTTGTTCCACGTCGCCGGTGATGATGACTTTGCCGCCTTTCGCGAGGCGCTTAATCAGGGTGTCGGCCTCGGTGCGGGACTGGTCCTGGAACTCGTCGAAAATCGCGAGCTCGTCGGCGAAGTTGCGGCCGCGGGCGTAGGCGATCGGGATGTTCTCGAACCAGTTTTCGTAGGTCAGGTCGGCCATTTCCTCGAGGCGCTTTTTGATGCGGTTTTGCTGCCGTCCGTCGGCGGATTTCTCTGGGTCGGCGAGGACGTCGGCGCCGAATTTTTGGTGGGTCTTAAGCTGGCGTTTGATGTCTTCGTCGGTCAGTTTGAAGTAGCTGATCAGGGAGTCCTTAATCGGGCGAATGCTCGGGTCGAGTTTTTCGTCGATTTCGCCTTTTAAGTAGCCGATGCCGTTGTCGATATTGCAGGGGACAACGACGATACCGATGTAGTCGCCGTTTTTGCAACAGGTGTAACCGTAGATCGTGGTCAGGAAAGTTTTGCCGGTGCCGGCGGGGCCGGTGCAAATCACGAGCGCGATTTTCGGGTCCATCAGGGATTCCCAGAAGATGGCCTGGCCGGCGTTTTTCAGGCGGACCGGGCAATGGACTGGGTATTCGAGGTGGACCAGGAAATCTTTGTCGGCGTCGTAACGCGCGATGTTCAAGAAGCGGCCAGAGTCATCTTCTTTCCCGGTTTTCGGGGCGAAAACGAAAAATTCGTTCGGTACTGGGGCAGGTTTCCCGCGAAAGAGAGACTTTGCGTCGGTCAAAGAGAGCCCCATCGGGGAGTTCAGGAAGTCGCGGTAGAAATCGGCCGAGACGGTGAGGTCGCGGCGGCCCTTGTAAGGGTCGGGGTAACGGTAGCCGAAGTGGGACGTGCGGAAACCCTTGGCGTTGAAACGGATTTTCGGGTAGTAAGAGTTCGCGAGGACAATCGCGCCAGGCGGGATGTTCTGTTCCGCGACGATGGCGAGAGTGTTGTGTTCGCCACAGGGGTAAATCGGAGAATTCGGACGGTCGCGCGGGGCGCGGACGTCGGAAAATTTGCCGATTCCGAGCTGACGCTCGGAATGAAGGTGTTCACCTTCGGTGCCTTTCTCGGTCCATTTACTGATGCGTTTTAAGACTTCCAGGGCAGCGGTGCTGCGCGGAGAGCCGCTCTCGTCTTTAAAATCGGAGAGCTGGCGCAGAGTTTCATGAGTGACGTAGAAGTGGGCGCCTTTCAAGTCCACTGTCGGGGAATCCATGCGTACCGTAGAGCCGTTCGGGATGATATCCGGGTAGTCGAGCAGAACGGAGGCGTCCAAAACGAAGTTGGTGCCTTGTGCGGCCGTAGGTTTAGTAGCCATGACATTTCCTCCTTTTCAAGGTACTTAGCTTGGGGCTAAAAAAGGTGGGAAAAACGGGCTTCCCACCTTATATTCATTATAACACACTATTCGGATTTGAAGGAAAAATTGATGGGAGTGCCGATGAAAGGGTGATGACTTCTCACGATTTTTTCGAGGTGACGCTGCCAGGACCAGTGGAGAAGTTCCAAGTTATGTCCGTGGACGACGAACCAAGGGGGCGCGACGTCGGTTTGGACAATGTATTTCGGGGCGGGGCGGGTGTTTTTTAGACCGGAGGGAGCGTGGGTTTTTATTGCTTCTTCTAATATTTCGTTCAGTTCGGAGGTTTTTAGGCGTTCGTGACGGTATTCGTTTAAAGTCAGGGCGAGGTCCAAGAGTTTCATGACGTTTTTCCCGGTTTCGCTTGAGGTGATGAGGACGGGAGCAAAGGGTATGAAATTGTAATCATATTCGAGTTCGTCGAGGATTTTATCGGTATTTTCGACGAGGTCGGCTTTTGTTAGGACGAGAATGATTGATTTTCCCTGTTTCACGATTTCGCCGGCTAATGACTGGTCGAGCTTGCTATGGGGGTTCGTCGCGTCGATTAAGAGGGCGGAGATGTCGGATTCTTGAATGGCGGAGAGGGTGCGAAGGGCGGAGAATTTTTCGATGCCGACTTCGCGCTTCCCTGGTTTCCGGAGGCCGGCGGTGTCGATAATTTCGAAGTTTTCGGACTTGAATTTCAAGTTCAGGCGGTTTAAGTCGCGGGTGGTGCCGGCGCGGCTCGAGACGATGGCTTGTTGTTTTTTCGCGAGGGAGTTGAAGAGGGAGGATTTGCCGACGTTCGGGCGGCCGATAAGGGAGAGTTTTAGGGCGCTTTCTTCGGGCTTGACTTTTTTCGAGTTTTGTGGTATAATAGAGAGTATATATTGTTTTAATTCTTTAATGCCGGCGCCGGTGGTGGCGGAAACATAAAAAATTTGCTCCTCGTGAATGCCGAGGCGCAAAAATTCGGAAATTCCAAGAGATTCTTTCAGGTCGGATTTATTGAGGACGAGGGCGACCGGCTTTTTTGATTTCAGGGCGGATTTTGCGAGGCGCTTTTCGGCATCGCCGGGGTATTTCGTTGAGTCGAGAGTGAGGAGAATGAGGTCGGCGGAATCGATGGCGTCGGTGATTTGTTCTTGAATCGTGGCCTCGAAGGAGTCGGCCGGGGGTTTTAAGCCGGCAGTGTCAACGAGGGTAAAAGTGTTGTCGATGAGGTTCGAAACGGGATCGCGCGTCGTGCCCTCCTCGCGCGCAACGATGGCGAGGTTTTTGTGGCTGAAACGGTTCATTAAACTCGATTTTCCGGCGTTGGTGGGGCCGACTAATGCAACAACTGGATACATAAAAATTTCACAGGAGATTTCATGGTAGGTTTGCCTCGCTCGCTTAGCTCGCGAGTTTGCCCTTCCACAAAATCTTCACAGAAGATTTTGTGGTGATCTCGGCGGGAGTCGAACCCGCGATTTGCTGGATGAGAACCAGCCGTCCTGGACCACTAGACGACGAGACCGTAGCTCTATTATAGCATAACTTTACAATTTTGGCGAGAGGTAGTATGATAAAAATATGAGAAAAGCGTTTGCGTCTATTTTCTGGGTATTCGTCACGCTACTTTATCTTATCAATATCGCGATTTTGGCGTATCTTATCTGCCGCTCGTTTCATATTGTGGACTTTTCGGGGTGGGAGTGGCTCGCGTGGGCGAATCAGAGGGGGCTATTCTGGCTTTGGTTTATTTATCTGTTTTTGTGTATTCCGGCGGTGGCGCTGCTGCAATATTACGGAAAAAATCTCCGGAACGAGGACGTGGCGTTGCCGCTTATGCACACGGTTTTTGGGGTGTTTTTGGGGCTTCTTAAGGTCATTATTACGATTGCGGTGCTGTCGGCGTTGGTGTTTCTCACGGTGGATGTGATTATTCCATTAATTCAGCGGCACGCGGAAAGCGGAGAGTGGAATACGGAGGAGATTTTTGGGGAGCTCAGAGACGGGAGTGTCAACGAGGCGCAAGCGATTGAAAAAAGTGTGAGAGAAATTGTGAATAAATAAAAAAGTCCCCCTTTCGGGGGAGCTTTTTTAACGCTTCGAGAATTGTTCTTTCTTGCGAGCGGAGCGGAGGCCGTAGTGCTTCCGTTCTTTTTCGCGAGGATCGCGCTTCAAGAGCCCAGCCTTCTTCAAGAGAGGGCGGAGTTCGGGGGCGTTTTCGGTCAGGGCCTTACTGATGGCGAGTTTGATCGCATCAACTTGGCCGGCAAGACCGCCACCGGCGACGCGGATGGTGATATCGAAGTCGGTTTGTTTACCGGCAAGAGCCAAAGGATCGGTAATTTCGGCAAGATAGTTCTTGTTGTTCGAAAGGTATTCGAGAGCTGGCTTGTCGTTAATGGTAATGTTACCTTTGCCTTTATAGAGACGGGCGCGAGCCGAGGCGGATTTGCGACGACCGAGACCGTAGAGGTAAGTGTTTTTAGTCGTAGGCATTATTTAATCTCCTTTGGATTTTCGGAAGTGTAGGGGTGTTCCTCGCCGTCGACAACTTTCAAGCGTTTCAAGCGGGGAGCTTGGAGCTTGTTTTTCGGGAGCATACCCTTGACGGCAGCTTCGATAGCGATGGCGGGATTTTTCTCCATGACTTCTTTCAGGGTCAATTCGGTGAGACCGCCGGGGAAACCAGAGTGGCGTGCATAAATTTTTTGTTCAAATTTATTACCGGTCACTTTGAGGTTTTTGGCGTTTTTCACGATGACGTAGTCGCCGTTGTCGATGTGGGGAGTGTAAGTGGGTTTACTTTTGCCCATTAACTTGTCGGCGATGATGACGGCGAGCTTGCCAAGAGGCTGAGCCTCAGCGTCAATGATATACCAATCGCGAGAAATCTCGGAGGCTTTAATAGAGTAGGTTTTCATTACTTAGTCTCCTTTTTTTCGGTCGGTTTTTCCGCTTTTTTCTGGCTAAATTCGGGGTCGATGTCGTCCACGAAGGAAATCGTGCCGAGTTCGGCGTGGTCGCCTTTTCTAAAGCCTTCGCGTTCAATGCGGAGGTAGCCGGAATCGCGAGTGATTTGCGGAGCGATGACGTTGATTAGAAAGTCGGCGGCTTCGATGTTATTGAGGCGCGCGATGATAATGCGACGGTTCGCGAGACCACCTTTTTTCGCACGGGTGATGAGCCGTTCGGTGCTCCGACGGATTTCTTTCGCACGAGCGAGGGTGGTGGTGATGGACTGGGACTTGATGAGCGAAATGGTAAGAGTGCGGATCAGAGCCTTTCTCTCGCCAGTTTCGCGGCCGAATTTACGGCCTTTGTATGAGTGACGATGCATATTAGAAATTTAACTCCGTTAACTTTTCTTTAACTTCGTCGAAAGCTTTGGAGCCGAAGCCCTTCAACTCTTTCAAATCCGTTTCCGAGAGCATCACGAGGTCGCGGACGGTGTGAATGTCGTTGTTAATCAAGGCGTTCGCCGTGCGGGCGGAAAGACCGAGGTCTTCGATTGAGGTTTTGAGGCCAGAATCGTCGTCTTCGGTGGTGAAACCAGGGGCGGGCGCGGATTCGACGGTGGTCGAACCGGCAAGCGCGGTGTATTGGTTCACGAGAATCGCAGCAGCTTCTTCGAAGGCTTCACGCGGGGTGATGGTGCCGTCGGTGTCAATGATGATGGTGAGCTGTTGGAGATTCGTATCTTGGCCGACACGGGTGTTTTCGACGTGATAGCGGACGCGCAAAACAGGCGTAAACACGACATCAAGAGCGATCATGTCGCCGTGGACGCGTTCGCGACCGGATTGTTCGAGCGAGAGATAGCCGCGACCGGTTTCGACGATGAAATGCATTTTTAGGGTGCAGTTCGGGTCGTCGATGTGGCAGATGACCTGGTTCGGATTCGAAATTTCGACGTCCGAGGTCAACTTGATGTCGCCAGCGGTGACGCGGGGGTCGCCGTCTTTTTCGCTCTGTTTCGAGCCTTTAATCTCGAGAGTGAGTTCGACGGGGTTGTCGGTGTGACATTTGAAGCGGATATTCTTCAAATTGAGCATAATATCGACAATATCCTCGCGGACACCAGGGACGGTCGTGAATTCGTGGGTGGCGCCTTCAATGCTAAAGGAGGTGATGGCGGCACCTTTGATGCTCGAGAGCAAGACGCGGCGGAGAGAGTTACCGAGAGTGTTACCGTAGCCGTAGAAGAGCGGTTTGATGACAAATTCGGCGGAGTTCTCACCGAGGTCGTTGATTTCGGCAAGTTTGGCGTCGTTGATTAGTTTTGTAGTCATATGGTTCTCCTTAGCGTGAGTAATACTCAACGATTAATTGTTCATTAATTCCCACCTCCGCTTCTTCGCGTTTCGGCAGACCAGTGATTTCAATTTTCATCTTTTTGACGTCAGCTTTCATCCAGCTCAAAGGTTGAGTGGAGGCGTTGATGTTTTCGAGATTTTTGAAATAAGTGGTGTTGGCGGAACCGGGGCGAACGGTCAGAACGTCGCCAGGTTTCAAACGCAAAGACGGGATGTTGATACGCTTGCCATTCAAAAGGAAGTGGCCATGGGAGACAAGCTGGCGGGCGGCGCGACGAGTGGTCGCGAAGCCAGCGCGATAGACGGCGTTGTCGGCGCGGCGCTCGAGGTATTGCAAGAGGTTTTCGCCGGAAAGACCGTCGGCTTTCATAGCTTCGTCCATTAATTTCGCGAATTGACGTTCGAGCAAGCCGTAGAGACGGCGAACTTTTTGTTTTTCGCGAAGCTGGGTTAAGTAGAGCGAGCCCCCGCGAGCACGCATACCGCTGTGTTCGCCCGGGATGCCGGACTTTTTAACCATGACTTTTTGAGCCTTCGGAGCGAGGGCGTAGCCTTCGCGGCGGCTCTGTTTTACGATTGGAGATTTATCACGTGCCATTTAGGGTTTCCTTTCGCCTTTAGGACGAACACCACCGTGAGGAAGGGGCGTTTTGTCGGTAATGGAGTCAATTTTGATGCCAGCGGCGGCGACTGCGCGGATGGCAGATTCGCGGCCGAGACCGGTACCTTTAACATAAACATCAGCGGAGTGGAAAGCGTGATCTTTCTTCGCGATATTCAAGGCTTTTTCGGCAGCGATTTGGGCGGCGTAGGCCGTTCCCTTTTTCGAACCGCGGAAGCCGTTGGCGCCGGCAGAAGAGGCGGCGATAATTTCGCCTTTTTTGTCGGTAACGCTGATGATGGTGTTGTTGAAGGTGGCTTTAATGTGGACATCGCCGGAATTGACAATACGGCGGGTCTTTTTCGACTTCTTCGCGGGAGCGGCGGCAGTTTCGACAGCGGACGCTTCGGCGGAAGTCACGGGTTTAGTAGTTTCTTCTGTCATAAATACCTTTCTTTACGTCTTTGAAGCGGCTTTCGGTTGAGCGCCACCAACGGCAATAGCCTTACCCTTGCGGGTGCGGGCGTTGGTGCGAGTGCGCTGGCCGTTCACGGGGAGACCGGCTTTGTGACGAAGGCCTTTATAACAGTTGATATCTTTAAGGCGTTTAATGTTGGAAGTAACGAGACGCTTGAGATCACCTTCGACACGGTATTTGGAAACAATATCGTTGAGTTTTTTCTCTTGAGCCTCGGTGAGATCCTTCACCCGAGTGGTAGGCGCGATTTTCGCCTCCGCAAGGATGGCCTTAGAAGTCGTGGGTCCGACGCCGTAAATCGAAGTGAGGCCAATCCAAACTTCTTTCTCGGTGGGCAGGACGACGTTAGCAATACGTGCCATTTTAACCTTGCCTTTGCTTATTCTTAGGTTTTTTCTTGTTGATGACGCGAAGAACGCCTTTTCGGCGGACTATGATGTCATCAGGGGAGATTTTTTTAACACTTGCACGGACTTTCATGCACTATTAAAAACCTTTCCGTTATACCACAATCCGCGAATAAACGGTAATTCCCTTTCCGGATGTAATTGCTCCTCTGCAGGAAAAATTGTGGCAGTTGATATTTAGAGGCGAAACGAGATGCGCCCCTTCGTGAGATCGTAGGGCGTAAGTTCTACCTCAATCTTATCACCGGGGACGAGACGGATGTAGTTTTTACGCATTTTTCCGCTCATGTGCGCGATGATAATATGGCCATTCTCAAGCTCCACCCGGAATTGGGTGTTAGGCAGGGCTTCAACAACCTTGCCGGTGAGTTTAATCACTTCCTTTTGACTAGCCATAAATTACCCGACAAGTATAGCACAAAAAAGTTAAAAAGTAAAGAGATTTTTCGCGAAATTTTAGATTAAAACGGCGCGGAGGAATTGGCGAGAGAGATAGGTGTTTTGGACGGCGGACCAGTCGCCGGTGCAGGTGATTAAAGTGAGGGATTCGCGACCTTCGACGGGCGAGGAGAAGGCGGTCTTCATGTAAGAATTGGCTTCGGAGAGCGGAACGGTGACGTTTTCTACGACTTCGTAGGTAAAAATGGTACCGTCGCCGCGCTCGATGGTGATTTTTTCTCCTTTTTGAACATTCGGGAGATATTTAAAGACGCCGATGATGTTCGGACCGCCGTTGTGGCCATTGATGACGATAGTGCCGCCGGAGCCGGGTTTAGCGGAGCCGTTATACCAGGCGACGTCGAAGATATTGTTCGGGGTGGCGAGAGAGCCGTCGGAGTTTTGGCCGAGGCTCATAATGCGGGATTTGGCAACGCCGAGAGATTCGATGTTGAGATAGCGAGGGTGATCGGCCGGGACATAATATTCGGCGCGCTGTTCTTCGGTCACCTCTTCTTCGGAGACTTCTTCTTCGACGGCGGGCGTTGTGGCGACGGCGCGCGTCGAGCCCTCTTTGCTGGTATAGTAGGCGATTTCCCAGATGCCGACTTTGGCGAAGAAAATGATAAGAATGAGACTCAAAACAGACCAGAAAATCTGTTTTTTAGTAAAGACTTTTTTACCGATATGAAGCTCACCCGACATGATTTTTAAGCCTTTTTTAAGAGTTTTTTAGATTTTTTAGGCTTTTTGTCGGTATTGAAATCGTCGTAGGTGACCATGAGGGCGCGCGAATCGAGGGCGCGGAGGTTTTCGAGAGCGACGGTGACGATGATGAGAAGCCCGGTGCCGGAGATGGAGAGGCCGATGGGGTAGCCAAGAGTGGCAATGAAAACGAGATCGGTGATGAAGGGGAGCATGGCGATAAGGCCGAGCGAGAAGGAGCCGAAGAGATTGAGGCGGTTGATGACGTTTTTTAAGTAGGCTGCGGTTTTCGCGCCGGGGCGGACACCTTCGATGAAGGCGCCTTGTTTTTGGAGATTATCGGCGATTTCGTTGGTGTTAAAGATGATGGAGGTGTAGAAATAAGTAAACATGACGACAAGAATAAAGTAGATTGCGGGGTAAACAAACCATTCAGGGGTAAGACCGGCGGAATAGTAATTTGAGTAGGTCGCGGCGGAGGGGGCGGTGAAGAGTTTTACGAGGTTGGCACCGAAAGCGTTGCCGGGGTCGTTTGACGTAATAATTTGGCCGACGAGAGCCGGGAGAGAAAGGAAGGCGGTGGCGAAAATCACGGGGATAACGCCGGCGGCGATGACTTTCAGAGGCAAAATGGACTTAATGTCGCCATAGGAGGAGTTGCCATGGACGCGCTTGGCGTAATTTATGGTGATGATGCGTTGGCCTTCGTTCAATTTAATAAGGAAGTAGATGACAAGGATGAGCGCGACGACAAAACCGAGAGTAATATAGAAAACGGTGGGATTCACGGGGAGTTCGAACCAGCCGAAGACCGAGAGGGCGCCGTTCGTGGTGTCGCCGAGAGCGGAGCCCAAGGCGGCGAAAGTTTGGGGGAGTTGGGAGACGATGGAGGAGAAAATGATAAGAGAGATGCCGTTGCCGATTCCCTGTTCGGTGATAAGTTCGCCGAGCCACATCAGAATCATTGAGCCGGCGGTCATGGAGGTGATGGCGAGAACCCATTGCATCGAGGTGAGCTCGACGCCAGCGGTGGTGTTGGTCGCGATGGCGGAATTATAAAGAATATAAACGTAGGCGACGGATTGAATAATTGCGAGAGGGACGGCCAGCATGCGTGTCCACTGGTTCATCTTGCGGCGGCCAGATTCGCCGTCTTCGGAAATTTCTTCGAGGCGAGGAATGGCCTTCGAGAGGAGTTGGATGATGATTGAGGCAGTAATATAAGGGGAGAGACCGACCAAGATAATCGAAAGCGAAGCCAGCCCGCCACCAGAGATAAGATTCAGGAAAGAACCAAAATCAGAGGAGGCGAGCAGGTTTTCTACGGCTTCTTTGAAAGTCGAGGCGGAGCCCAAGGGTACGGGGATATGAGCAAGCAGACGATAGGCGACGATGATGCCGAGAACGATAAAGACGCGTTTTAACATGTCTTTATTTTTGAGGGAGCGGAAAATAGTCTTGAAATGCATAATATCCTTTATTATACCACTAATTCGGGCTTATTCAGATTTATTCGGATTTTTTGGCTTCACGCTTCGGAATAGCGACGCGAGTGAAAGAGCCGCCAGCTTTTTTCAAAGCGGCAACAGCGGATTTTGAAGCAAATTGGGTTTTTAAGTCGATTTTGGCGGTCAAATCGCCGTTTAAAATGACTTTCGTCTTCGCGTAGGCGGAGGCGATTAAACCAGCTTCGGCGAGGGCGAAATTATCGACGCCGCCACTTAAGCTATTCAGGTCTTTAGTATAGACAACTTGGGCCTTGTCGTGGATAGACTTGAAACCCTTGAGCTTCGGGATGGCCTGCATGAAGGGGCGTTCGCCACCCATGAATGTTGCGGGCATTTTGTGGTGGCCGGTACGAGCCTTTTGACCCTTGGTACCACGGCCGGCGGTTTTACCCTGACCGGCGGAGATGCCACGACCGACGCGCGAGGGACGCGCGTTCTTTTCTACGACTAAATCGTTGTATTTCATTACTTATTCTCCTTTTTTTCGGATTTCTTCTCGGTCTTTTTCAGATTCTTCGTCGTAGTCCATTCGGAGCGAGGAGTTTGCTGGCGCAAGCCCTCGATGACGGCGTAAGCTATGTTGACCTTGTTGGTGGAGCCGAGAGATTTGCTGACGAGATTTTTAATGCCAGTAAGACCGACGATGGAGCGGATGACGTTGCCGGCGATAATACCAGTACCGGGGGCGGCAGGCTTCATCATGACGGTGGCGCCAGTAGCTTTCGTTTCAACTTCGTGCCAGATAGTTTCTTTGGCGAGGTTGAAGGTAATCATGTCTTTTTTGGCTTTGTTCGTGGCCTTTTGGACCGCGGTAGTGACGTCCGAACCTTTGGCGACGCCGACACCGATGCGGTTTTTGTGGTCACCGATGGCGACAAGAGCCTTGAAGCGCATGCGGCGGCCGCCCTTTACGGTGCGGGAGACACGATCAATGGAAATTGTGATTGAATCGAATTCTTTCGGGCCTTCATCACGACCACGTCCACGTCCGCGGCGGTTGTCGCGACGGTTCATACGGCGGCCACCCATATCGCGAGTGGGTTTAGTCGCGGCGACGTTGTCTTCCATCTTGAGCGTGCCAGACTTGTTCACGACGCGAGGCTGATTTTCTTTAGTGTTGTCCATAATTAGAACTCCAATCCTTCTTTTCTGGCGGCGTCAGCAAGAGCGGAGAGGCGGCCAGCGTATAGTTTCGCACCGCGGTCAAAGACGACGGCTTTAATTTTCTTGGCTTTGGCTTTTTTGGCGATTTCGGTGCCAATTTTAGCGGCTTTTTCGGTTTTCGTGCCGGTCATTTTTGCGCCGACGGTGGTGGCGTAGGCGAGAGTTTCGCCTTTGTCATCGTCGATTACTTCGGCGATAATATGCAAGTTAGAGAAATGAACCGAAAGACGCGGACGCTCGGCAGTGCCGTGAATTTTGGCACGGGTGCGAGCTTTTCTAAATTCGCTTTTCATGCTGCTCCTTTCGTAGCGCCAGCTTTACCAGCTTTTCTTAAGATGACTTCGTCGAGGTATTTAATGCCTTTGCCTTTATACGGTTCAGGTTTCTTCAAGGCGCGGATTTCGGCCGCGACTTGGCCGACGAGTTGTTTGTCGATGCCGGAGACGATAATGTGCATTTTATCGACTTTGAGATCGATGCCTTCAGGGGCAGTGTATTTCACGGGGTGAGAGAAGCCGAGGGCCATCTCAATCGACTTTCCGCCTCCAGAGAGACGAAAACCGACGCCGTTGATTTCGAGGGTTTTTGTGAAACCTTCGGTAACGCCTTTGACGGCGTTGTTTAAGAGGGCGCGTTGCAGACCATGCCACGCACGGGAGGCAGGCTCGTCGTTTATGCGAGTGACGACGATTTTACCATCCTCGACCTTGGTCGAGGTGTTTTTTTGGACCGGAACTTGGAGCGAACCTTTCGATCCAGCGACGGTAATGAACTCGTCGCCGACCGTAATTGTCACTCCCGCCGGAATGCCGATGGGTTGTTTTCCGATACGACTCATAATACTCCTTAAAAATTGTATCTTTTTGATTTTAGCATAAATTGTCGAAAAAAACAAGAGGAAAATTAGAGAGTCTGGTGGACGGAGTTTCGCGAGAAGAAGACGAGGCGGTCGTCGAGTTCGAGGGCGATTTTGTGCTCGGTTTTTAGGGCGATGCCACCGATTTCGCCGGCGATAAGTTCGGGGACGTCTTGGCGCTCTTTTTGGACGGAGGTAAGTTCGGCCTCGCCGAGCTCGACCTTGTTTCGCATAACTTTCACGAGGTCGCCAGATTTGCACTTGCCTTTCAAAACTTCGCCACCGGCAATGATGGAGGTTTTGTCGCTTCTAAAGACGCCTTTAACTTTCATTTCGCCGAGTTCAGTTTCGACGATTTCGGCGGGAAGGAGGGCTTCCATTTCGTGTTTTGCGTCGTCCAGGAGCTCGTAGATGACTTTGAATAATTTCACTTTGACGCCATCGCGGGCGGCAATTTTGGCGATGTTGACGGGGATGTCGATATTGAAACCGTAAATAATAGTCTCGCCACCGGCGGCCATGTAGATGTCGTTTTCGCTGACGTCGCCGACGCCGGTCGCGACAATGTTGAGAGAGATGAGACCTTTCGTGTCGATCATTTTGAGTGAGTCAACAACAGAGGTGACGGAGCCCAAAACGTCGGCTTTAATAATGACGTTGAAAACTTTGGCGGAGTCGGCGGTATTCATCATGCGCAAGAGGTCGGTAGAGGTGACGTTGGCGGAGGCGGTGAGGTTGGCGTCTTTTTGGGCATTTAAGAGAGCGATTTTTCGCGCGGTTTTTTCGTCGGGGGCTTCTTCGAAGCGGTCGCCGAAGTTCGGGAGAGACTTGAAACCGGTGACGGTGACTGGGGTTGAGGGGGTGGCTTTGCCTTTCGGGCGACCCTTAAAATCAATCATAGTGCGGACTTTGCCGTAGGTTTCGCCGGCGACGATAAATTCGCCGGTTTTTAGTTCCCCACCGGTGACGAGGAGGTTCACGACGGAGCCTTTGCCGGTTTCGAGGTGAGATTCAATAACGAGGCCCTCGGCAGGGATGTCACAGTCGGCTTTCAGTTCTTCGATGTCGGCGGTCAAGAGAATCATGTCGAGAAGTTTGTCGAGGTTGGTGCCGAGTTTGGCGGAGATTGGGACCATAGTGGTGTCACCGCCCCATTCTTCGGGAGTGAGACCGTTGTTTACGAGGTCGGACATGGTGCGGTTGACGTCGGCGCCTTCGCGGTCGATTTTGTTGATAGCGACGATGATTTTAGCGTTGGCGGATTTGGCGAAGTTGATGGCTTCGATGGTCTGAGGCTTCACGCCGTCGTCGGCGGCAACGACGATAATCACGATGTCAGTCAGCATGGCGCCGTGTTGGCGGATGGCGGCGAAGGCTTCGTGGCCAGGGGTGTCAAGGAAGGTGATTGAGCGGTCGTTATATTTTAATTCGTAAGCGGAAATGTGTTGGGTAATGCCACCAGCTTCTTTGTCGGCGGTTTTTTTGTGGAGAAGAGTGTCGAGGAGAGTAGTTTTTCCGTGGTCAACGTGGCCCATGACGGCGACGACGGGAGGACGAGGAGTGGCACGGTCACTCAATTCGTGTTTTACGTTGTTGTCGAGGGTGGCGGAGGTGTTTTTTCGTTTCAACTCGACATTTTTCAAGCCGAGCTCGTCAATAATAATCTGGGCGGTGTCGAAATCGAGACGCTGGTTAATCGTGGCGACGATGCCGTTTTTAAAAAGTTCGCCGATTAAGAAAGTCACGGAAAGGCCGAGGGCGGACGCGAGTTCGTCTACGGTGATTGAGCCGACGATTTGGATGACTTTCTTTTCCATATTCACTTATTTTACACTTTTTTGGCGTTTTTGGCAAGAGAGGCGACGGTTTGTCGGAGAATTTTTGCAAAATTTATGGAAAGTGTGGTATAATGAGTGGGCATTCCCCTGTAGCTCAATGGTGGAGCAAGAAGCTGTTAACTTCGAGGTTGCCAGTTCGAGTCTGGCCGGGGGAGCCATTTTTTTGGCTTATTTTTGACCATAATTAATATTGAATCTTGACTTTTGGTCGTTCGTTTGATATAATGCAAACATATTCGACAACTAGTCGTTCTCCCGATCGAAAGGTTGGGAGGTATTTTTTATTTAATTAGCTTCCTAAATCCAGCTTGAATTTTCTTAAAATCACCAGTGGACAGCTTGCCCATACGATTATAGAGGCGAGAAACGCTCATCATTCTTATCTGTGATAAGACGGCATACTCTGGTTTGCCTCTAAAATTAAACTCGGCATACCAAGTGCCAGTATGTGGTTGCGATGTGAGCGGAATTGCAAGAAAACAGAGGTGGCTCAACTTCTTAAAAATTACTACTGGCCTGGAATAATCCTCGTGCTTTCCGTTGATTTCTACGCCGATGTTCTTACCAAGTGCTGCCCACCAAATTTGACCCTCAGAAAATTTCGTAACTGCACCACTTTTGTGTAGTTTATCTTTTACCGTCATCCACTCCGAAAAATCATTTTCTGTCATTACTTCTTATTTTACCATAGTTTCACTCTTTATAAAAGAGGCAACGAATTAGCTTTTTGCCGATAGGGCTTTGGAGTTCGATAAGGTTTGCGGATAAAGCTATCCGCCAATTTCTGCTTCAATAATTTCGTCAGCCTGATTTCTAGTAACGACAGTATCAAAGAGGCCGATGTTTTCATCTCCATCATGAGCTGAACGACCGCCGGCATATTCGAGCGAAGAATCCTCGAAGCGACGGAATTGCGCAATAGCGGCATTTATTTCTGTCTGCTTGAACACCCCAACCTCACACATCTGGTCGAACTCATGGACGGTAAGTCCAGTTACTTTCGTAAATAGTTCTGGTTCAATATTGCGAATTACGTCAATTAGAGCCTGCTCACGATAGTCTGTAAGATACATGAAGACCGGGATACGCGAAACGAATTTAAGTAGTTTCTCGCGAAGTTTCTTTTTGAAGCTAAGTCGTTCTTTCTTTTCCTCGTCTTCTTCTTTCTTTTCTTCTTTTGTAGCTTCACGGCCTTCTTCGGCGCGTTTCTTCTTGGCTTCGTGAACAGCTTTTTCACGATTTATTGTCTTAGTTAAGTCGCCGCGTAAATTACGGAAATCCTCAATTTTTTCAAGTGCTGACATAATATCCGGGTTATTCAGAACTTTTTCCAAAACTACTGTCGTCGTATCGATTAGATTTGCATTTTGCCACTTACGGGCTAACATCGTCGAAGCGGTACCATAAGTCGAAATATCTAGAATCTCGGTTGCTTTCAAACGTTGCATAGAAACACCGTCGAAACATAGAATTGGAAGAAACTCAATAAATTCTTCGAGCCGTTCTTCTGGACGACGCTTGTCGTCAATACTGCATAATCCTTCACTATAATCCGCTACGAGCTTCAAAGCGCGGCTTGGTGCAAAATCTAGGATATAGCAAAGTGGTTTGATAATGTTTTCGCGCATTGGATCGTCGGCGTCTTTCATTACCCAAGGGCTTTGTGCGCGGAAGGCGGTTTGGAAATAAGTTTCAGGCTTATCAGTATTACGGAGAAGCAAGACTCCACTCCATGGTTTCACAGTAACGCCGGTCGTGAGTTTGCCGCAAGAGAGCGTAATCGTTCTTGTTTCGATACCATTACCAATTTTTTGCATGACAGGCTCTTTGGCGTGGGCGCCACCCGGAGTGTCGCTACCAGCCGCACGAATAATCTCATAATTCTGGAAGAATGGATCGTTCTTTAACATCTTTTCCATTGCCTTGCAGGCGGCAACGCTTGGTAAGAACCAGAAAGTGTGCCTGAGAGTAGAGAGCAAGCGCGCATCCTCGAATGGAAGTGCTGGTGCTTTATAATCGAACT
The DNA here is from genome assembly GCA_017405265.1 of Candidatus Saccharimonadota bacterium. Classification (GTDB taxonomy): domain Bacteria; phylum Patescibacteriota; class Saccharimonadia; order Saccharimonadales; family Saccharimonadaceae; genus Nanosyncoccus. The sequence goes on along the minus strand of JAFRAS010000003.1, from coordinate 319 downwards.
GATTCTCGATTGCGACTTCCAAATCAATACCATGTAAGATATTCAAGAATTTTTGTACATCCTTCGCACGTTCGAAAACATATTCGCCACTTTCGTCTAACCTCGCTGTAAAGAATTTGTTCAGGTCAAATTCATTGAACTCGCCCTTCATTGCGACTTCGCGCAAAGATTCTGGCATTTGATAAGTTAACATAACGATTTGTGGCATTTCGTCGTAAGGATTTTCTTCTGGGCTTCGCCACTCTTTCTTTGCGCGCTGTTCGTCTGCATAAGTCCAGTTGGAAATTTGGTCTTCACCAAAGTCGCCGTTTGCGAGCGC